>NZ_JAHRBL010000029.1 GCF_019693445.1 Deinococcus aquaedulcis
TCGGCTCCAGTGCCAGGGCATCCACCGTGGACCCTTGTTCTCTTGACCTTCTGTTCTTCATCAGCGCTCAGCGCGCTGTGATTCGCAATTTCTCGCTCGCGTTCATCGGTTGTCATGCACCCCGCCTCGCTTGAGGCTCAGAAAAGATACAGGGACCTGGAAGATCTGTCAACACCCCTCTGCAGATTCTTCCTTGACGCTTCAGGGCAGCGGAAAAATGCCGGTCAACACAGGGTTTTGCCAGAGCACACGCTGTCACCCACGCAGAGTGTAGGCCCCCGGGCCCTGCCATCATGATCAGGATGAAGCGTCTTTCCTTTTGGTTGGGTCTGGGCCTGAGTGCTTCGGCAGCGCAGGGCCTGTCAATCAACACCGTGTCTCTGGCTGGCGTGGCGTACACCGTGGCGACAGTTGATCTGAAGCAGGACCGCCTGCAGCTTCACTGGCAGAACCCCACCACCCGCGCGCCCTACACCACTTTTGAACAGTTGCGCGCCCGGCTGACCAAGGAAGGGCGCACGGTTCTCTTTGCCACCAACAGCGGCATCTATGCCCCAGGCCTGAAACCTCTGGGCCTGCACATTGAGCAGGGGCGCATGCTGGTGCCCCTGAACCGGGCCCAGCGGGGCGGCAACTTTGCGCTGGTGCCCAACGGGGTGTTCTGGGTGGCGGGGCCACGCGCTGGGGTCAGCGAAACGAGCGCGTTTGCACGCAGCAGCATTCGGCCCACCTACGCCACCCAGTCGGGCCCCCTGCTGGTGCAGGCGGGGCGCTTGCATCCAGCTTTTCGGAAATCGGGCACGTCGTTTAAGGTGCGCAGTGGGGTTGGGGTCTGCACGGATGGCCGGGTGCGCTTTGTCATCAGCGGGGCCCCCGTCAACTTCTATACCTTTGCCGTGTTGTTCCGGGACAAGCTGCGCTGCCCGGACGCTCTGTATCTGGACGGCAGCATCAGCGCCTTTGCCACGGCGCGCGGGTCAAATCAGCTGGCGCCGTTCGCCGGCATCTGGAGCGTGAGCCGATAGGGATGTGACTGCTGGGCAGCCCTCTCCACAGCAGCAAAGAGGCCCAGGCGCACAGCCCGGGCCTCTTCATTTCTGAATCAGCAGTGGTTACCGCACCGTCAGGTTGATGGTTCGCAGGGGCTCGACGTCGGGGGTGCCCACTGGACGCACCTCGTAGGTGATGGCGCCAGGACCGGGGCGGCTCTGGTAGCTCCAGCCACAGGTGACATCCAGCGGAATGTCCTTGCGGCCAATCACGCGCTCGCCCCGGCGCACCGTCACCGAGTAGCCCTGCCCTTCGCCCACGCCGCCGAAGCGGAAGGGTTCACGCACCTCCTGGCCGTCGGCCATGCTGAGGGTAAAGGTCTCGGTGCAGCGCTGCTCACGCTCGCCGGTCAGGGCACCCACCGTCAGCGCCACACTACCCAGCGCCTCGCCAGCGGGGGTCTGAACCGTGTAGGTCTGTGCGCCGGCAGCCGGGCTAGGCACGGCAAAGGACCACGTTCCATCCTCGCCCACCTGGAAGCTGCCCAGGCTGGTGTCGCCCTCGCGCAGTTCCAGGGTCTGCCCGGGCTGGCCGGTCCCGCGCAGGGTCACGGTGCCTGCAGGCACCGAAGCGTCGGCCGCCGGTTCCGTAATAGAGAAGGTGCCGGAAGCCGCCGGCTCGGTGGGCGCCGTACCGGTGCCGGTCTGCTCCTCACCCACGGTGAAGTTCAATTCGGCGCGGCCCTCGGGGCTGGTGGTCTGGGCCACCAGTGTCTGTGGGCCAGCACCCAGGGCAGGGACCTCGGCTTCCCAGAGGCCCTCGGCATTCACGGTGGCGGTGGCCACCTCCTGCTCGCCGCTGCGCACGCTCACCTGTGCGCCAGCGGGGCCCGTACCGCGCACGGTAAGGGCGCCAGGGGCCACCGTTTCCCCGGCGGCTGGGGCGGTAAAGGCCAGATCGGTGGCCGGCACGGTGGTCTCAGAGGTTGCGGGCGGCGCCTGCACGGTGTCGCGTTCACCGGGCCGCTGCAGCAGCCAGCAGCCGCCCAGGGTCAGCAACAGCAGCAGCAGGGCCCAGGGCCACCAGGGGCGGCGGCGCCGGGTACGCTCATGGGAAGTGATGACCGGGGCCGGCGGCACAGGGGCGGCCGGCGCGGGGCTGGGCGGAACAGAAGTAACTGGCGCGGCCTCGGTGGGGCGAATGACCGTGGTGGTCGTCACCTCTGGCGTATGAGCCACGGCCGCTGCGCCGGCCACCGCCGCCGTGCCCAGCGTGGACAGCAGCAGGGGCCGGCCCCGCAGACCGCCCAGCCACTCGGCGGCATTGGCCCCAGTCAGGCCCAGCTGCCCCATGCGGCTGAGCAGCAGCGGCAGGGCGAGGTGCAGCAGCCGGGTCACCAGCGCGGGCGGGGCGCCGGTGTCCTGGGCCGTCAGACGGGTCACTTCCTCGGCCCGCGCGCCCAAGAGCGGGGGGGTCAGCAGTTCGCCCGCCTGTTCGAGATTCTGTGCGCCGCCGGGTTCGGCCAGCGCGGCTTCGACACTGCCAAAGGCGGGCAAGGTGCCCACCGCTTCAACGAGGTGGGCACGGCCCTCAGCGCCCGCAGCCTGATCAGCCAGCGCGTCCAGTTGCCGGGGCAGGCCAGCGGCCAGCACGCGGTGCACCAGGGCGCTGTCGGTGCCCAGCACCCGGGCCAGGGCCGACACGCCTTCTTCAAAAAAAGCCCCCAGTCCTTCTGTGACCATTGCGTTCCTCCTGACTCCGCCCACCACGGCACGCGGCACCGAACCCTTGAGACCAGGGACGGCGCGGCTCAGCCCGTTGGCAGGATGAGCTTCACCGTACCCGCCCCCGCGCCGCGCTGCATTTACAAAGCCTTGAAACCCTGTCAGAGATGACGCGCAGAGGAATGTGGCGGGATCTTTTGCTGTGAAAGCCAACCAGGGTCGGTTGCTTGACTGCGTTTCGTCAGAAAGGGCCAGGAAAAAGGCCCCACCGCTTCTCTAGAGAAGACTGCGAGGACCGTCAAAGGCCAGCCTGGAACCAACCAAGCCGGACTCAGCGCCGCGATGCTCGAAAAAGGCCGCCAGGGCACCCACGCCCGGCGGCCTTGAGCGTTGCCACGCCTCTGCGCTCAGATCTGACCTTCAAAGCGGTCGCGGTGCACCACGTAGGCCAGCCCCAGCGTGGCCAGGGTACTCACCAGACTGCTCAGGCCGTAGCTGATCAGCGGCAGGGTGATGCCGGTCAGGGGCAGGACACTGAGGGCGGCGCCGATGTTCTCGACGACCTGAAAGCCAATCTGGCCCAGCACGCCCGCGAACAGCACCTGATCCTGCAAGCGGGGCGCCTCGGTGGCCATGCCGGCCAGCCCCAGCAGCAGCGCCCCGTAGAGCAGCAGCACGATGACGCCGCCCACCAGCCCCTGTTCTTCCAGCCAGGTGGAGATGGCGAAATCGGTGTGGGCTTCGGGCAAAAAGCCGTTGTGCGACTGGCTGCCCTGCTTGTAGCCCTTGCCCTGCAGACCGCCAGACCCCACCGCAATGGTGCTCTGTATCACCTGATAGCCCGCGCCCCGGGGTTCCTTGTAGGGATCGAGGAAGATGGTCAGGCGTTTTTGCTGGTACGGCTCCAGACGAGGGTAAAGGAGCGTGGGCACCGCCACGCCCACCGCCAGCACCGCCAGCAGCGCGTGCCACGTGGGCATGCGCGCCGCCAGCAACATCACCCCGAACATCACCCCCAGGACCATCGCCCCGCCAAAGTCCTGCACCACCACCAGCGCCAGCGCCGGCAGAAACACGGCCAGGGCGCGGGCGTAGGTGTTCATGCCCTTGTAGCCTTCGCGCAAGACCAGCGCCAGCATCAGGATCAGGGCGAACTTCAGGATTTCCAGCGGCTGAAACTGCAGCGGCCCCAGCATGATCCAGTTGCGCTGGCCGTTCACCTCCTTGCCGATCACGAAGGTGCTGGCCTGCAGCGCCAGCGCCAGCGCGAACAGTTGCGGGGCAAAGCGGTAGATGCGGTCGCGTCCAGCCCACCACAACAGCCCAATGGGCAGGGTCGCCAGCGCCACCCCCAGCAGTTGCTTGGGAAAGACACCCGCCGAGGCCCGGGGCGACAGGGCCGCCGTGCTGACGGTCATCAGGCCCACCACCAGCAGGGCCGCGATGATGATGGGAAAGCGCAGGTCGTACTTCACGCCCACAGGCTACGGCGCCCGCACATGACCTGCATGGGAATGGTCAGGGTGACTGAGGCAGGCGGCCCTGGCGTAACCACGCTGCTTCGTGCGCGCCCTGCGGGGCGTGGGCCTCGGCCCACCGGGCGGCGCCCTCAATATCGTAGGGGACGCGGCGAAACTGCACGTTCCACAGGCCCTGGTGCCGCTCCAGCAGCGCCCAGCGGGCCGCCGGATCGCCCTGAAACTGGCGCGACACGGCCCCCACATTCACGAAGGTCACGCCCCCTTCGGCCACCAGCGCCTCGCGGTGGGTGTGGCCCACCAGCACCACGCGCACGGCCGACCCGCCGGAGAGCTCAGCCAGCAGGGCTGGGCCGGGCCGCAGGCGGGGGGACTCGGGCGCCCCTTCAAACAGCAGCGCGCGCCAGGGGTCCTGCGGGTGCCCGTGGGCCAGCAGCACCTCGCCGTCTGCAACCTGGGCCGTGGTGGGCAGGGCGCCCAGCACCTCTGGAACACCAGCGGGTAGCTGCGCCTGGACCCAGGCCGTCTGTTCGCGGTCGCGCTCCGGCCAGCGCCCAGCCACCAGTTCATCGGTGTTGCCACGCACGGTGGGGGGCGCGTGCTCCTGCTGCAGCGCCCAGGCACGGCCCGGGTCTGCGCCGCCCCACACCGTGTCACCCAGGTTGACAGTCAGGTCCGGGGTGGCCGCACGCACATCCGCCAGCACGGCGTCCAGGGCAAAGGCGTTGCCGTGCACGTCACTGAGCACCGCCACGCTCATGCTTACTTGCCCCGCGCCCCCGGGGTGCTTTCATCCAGAGGAATATTGGCCATCAGAACGACCATGTCGCCACGCTGCTCAATCTCCACCGAGCTGTGCCCCGTGGGAAAGTACCGCTTGACGACCTCCAGCAGATCATTGCGCAGGGCGTCCACCTTGCCGGGGGGAATCTGGGCGCGGTCATAGGCCAGCACCAGCTCCAGGCGGTCTTTCAGCGTCTCCTTGGTCCGGCCCCGTTTCATCCAGGAGAACATCTCAGGCCCCCCCGAACAGGCGGCGCAGCGCGGCCAGGAAACCCCGGTCTTCCTCGAACTTGGGGTACGGCACGTCCTCGCCCTTCAGGCGCCGGGCGGTGGCCATAAAAGCCTCGCCGGCCTTGGTCTTGCCCAGCACGGCCGGCTCGCCCACGTTGGTGCTGACGATGATCCCCTCGTCCTCGGGAACGATGCCGATAGGCTTGACCCCCAGGATGTCGAGGATGTCGGCTTCACTGAGCATGTTGCCGCTGGCCACCATCTTGGGGCGCAGGCGGTTGATCACCAGCCGGATCTCGCTGACCTGCTGCGCTTCCAGCAGGCCGATGATGCGGTCGGCATCGCGCACGCTGGAGACTTCGGGGTTGACCACGACCAGGGCGCCCTCGGCGGGGGCGGCGGCCGTCTTGAAGCCGGACTCGATACCGGCGGGGCTGTCAATCAGGATGCGGGTAAAGCCTTCCTGCTCCACCAGGTCGCGCACCACGCCCTTGAAGACCTCGGGGTCCAGGGCGTCCTTGTCACGGGTCTGGGAGGCGGGAAGCAGGTACAGGTTCTCCACACGCTTGTCGCGGATCAGGGCCTGGGCCATGCGGCACTTGCCTTCCAGCACGTCCACCAGATCGAACACCACGCGCGACTCCAGGCCCATCACCACGTCGAGGTTGCGCAGGCCCACGTCCACGTCAATAACCGCGACCTTCTCGCCCAGCTTGGCAAGCGCCGCCCCAATGTTCGCGGTGGTCGTGGTTTTGCCCACGCCCCCTTTGCCGGACGTGACCACAATGACCTTGGCATTCATGCTGAGGGGCAGTGTAGCGCGAGACAGGGGCGCGCGGCAGGCGCTTTGTGTGCATGCCCACACCCGGGACGCCTGTCCCAGTCCTCCAAAGTCAAGCAGGTTTGCGGCGCGCTCCTTTACGCGCGTTGCTAGCGTGCCCGGTGGAGGCAACATGAAACTGCGTCACACTTCTCTGCTGCTGCTGTCCCTCTCTGCTGGTCTGGTGGCCTGCCGGCCCACGCCCGCGCCCGATCCCCTGGCGGCCTACACCGGCCAGACCCTGAACTGGACCGCCTGCGATCCCACCATTCTGGGCGAAGACCAGACAGAGCTGTTTGGGGCGCTGAAAGACCGCCTGCGCTGCGCCGACATGACGGTGCCCGCCAACTGGACCGCCCCCAACGGCATGTCCATGAGTGTGTCGCTGATTCGTGTGGCCGCTGCCAACCAGAGCAAGCGCCAGGGCGCCATTTTCTTCAACCCCGGCGGCCCCGGCGGCGACGGCCTGATGTTCGCACCCCTGTTTGCTGACATGTGGGAAAACCCCGAACTGGGCAAGTTCTTCCCTGACGCCGCTGGCCTGAAGCAGATGTCGGCCGAGTTCGACCTGATCGGCTTCTCGCCGCGTGGTGTGGGCGCCAGCAGCCGTCTGTACTGCGGCAGCAATGAACTGGCCGACCACATCAACCCCCCGGCGGCGGACCGCAGCGAGAAGAACATCAACGCCCTGATCCGTTACGGCAAACTGGTGGCCCAGGCCTGCCAGAAAAACCCGGTCACCCCGCTGATCAACACCGACGCCACCGCCCGCGACCTGAACCTCGCGCGCCAGCTGCTGGGCGATCAGAAACTGAACTACATCGGCTACTCGTACGGCACGTGGCTGGGCTCGTGGTACGCCAAGCTGTTCCCCGAAAACACCGGGCGCATGCTGCTGGACGGCAACATGTCCTGGAACGAGAGCATGGAAGATGCCTTCGGCCTGCAGCCTGCCGCTTTCGAGCGCGACTTCCGCGACTCGGTGGCGCCGTACCTTGCGCGGCAGAATGCCATGCTGGGCCTGGGGCAGACTGGCGCCGAAGTGTACGCTGCCCAGAACAGCCTCAGCGAGCCGCTGCGCAGCATCATGGGCAACTACATTGCCCAGCTGATGTATGGCCGCGACCAGCTGCCCCTGATTGGCCTGCTGCTTAAACCCGCTGTGGTAATTGACGGCGTGATCAAGGCCAACCCCAAGGCCACGCTGGATGAGCTGCTGGCCCTGGCCGAGAAGCAGACCTACTTTGCCGCGCCCCAGCAGAACCCCCTGGGCGTGATGTTCGCCCAGATGCTGCTGTTCCAGCGCGATCAGGCGATGCGCCCTACCCCCTTCCCGGTGGAGATGGGCAGCTTTGAGTCCACCTTTACCGCCATCACCTGTAACGACACCCCCTGGAAGCAGACCCTGGCCGGGGCCCGCGCCCGCGATGAGCAGGACGCCAAGAACTACCCACTGATTGGCGGCGCTTCGGTGGCCAACGCCTGCTTGCAGTGGAAGGGCGGCGCCAGCGTGCAGAAGCCCGTCCTGCCGGCCAATATGCCCCCCGTCCTGATGCTGCAAAACGAGCTGGACCCCGCCACCCCCCAGGAAGGGGCCCTGCGCGCGCTGAACTCCACCCCCAGCGCCAAGATGATCATGATTGACGACGAGCCCCAGCACGCGGCCTTCCCCTACGGGACCACGTGCGTGGACAAGCCGATCATCGACTACTTCCTGACGGGCAAGATGCCCGAAGGCAAGATGACCACCTGCACGGCTATGCCCCTGCCCAGGGAAGACAAAGTGGTGCCGGTCAAGACCCTGAGCGTGCAGAGCGGCGCGCTGTGCGTAGGCCAGCCGAGCCTGAGCGCCCAGTCGCTGAGCGAACAGCGCCTGACGGTGGCCCGCACCGAGGCCCGCCGGATCATCGAGGACAACGCCCGCAGCTTCTTCCTGCCCAAGGTGGGCACCGGCCTGAAGCCCGAAGCCCTGAAGATCCAGAACTGCCAGTAAGGGGGTCACCCCGCCCTGTGATCTGATTCCACCCTCAGCTCAGCCCGCCGCGCTACAGTGGCGGGCTGAACTCTGTGCCCCCAGGCTCTGGGCGCGGCGCACGAGCAAGGAGCGACCATGACACAAGCCGTAACGCCCGCCCCGGCGACGAGTGGGGGCACGAAAAAGGTGGGGTTTATCAGCCTGGGCTGCCCCAAGGCGCTGGTGGACAGCGAGCGGATTCTGACCCAGCTGCGCGTGGAAGGCTACGAGGTGGCCCCCAGCTACGAGGACGCCGACGCGGTGATCGTGAACACCTGCGGCTTTATCACGCCCGCCGTGGAAGAGAGCCTGAATGCCATTGGCGAGGCGCTGGACGCCACCGGCAAGGTGATCGTGACCGGCTGCCTGGGCGAGCGCCCCGAGAAGATCATGGAGCGCCACCCCAAGGTGGCGGCCATTACCGGCAGTGAGGCCGTGGACGACGTGATGGGCCACGTCCGCGAACTGCTGCCCATTGAAACGGATGCTTTTACGGGTCTGCTGCCGGTGGCGGCCCCCGGCATGCGCCCCGAGCGCGAGGCCACCCGCCACGGCGACGTGTTCGCCCCCAGCGTGAAGCTGACGCCCCGGCACTACGCCTACGTGAAAATTGCCGAGGGCTGCAACCACACCTGCTCGTTCTGCATCATTCCCAAGCTGCGCGGCCTGCAGGTGTCGCGGGACGCGGGCGCCGTGCTGTACGAGGCCTTCCGGCTGATTGCGGGCGGCACCAAGGAACTCATGATCATCTCGCAGGACACCAGCGCCTACGGGGTGGACGTGCGCTACCGGGAAAGCGAATTCCAGGGCGAGCAGGTGCGCGCCCACCTGACGGACCTGGCCGCCAAGCTGGGCGAGATGGGCGCCTGGGTGCGCATGCACTACATCTACCCCTACCCGCATGTGGAGAAGCTGGTGGAGCTGATGGCGCAGGGCAAGATCCTGCCCTACCTGGATGTGCCGCTGCAGCACGCCAGCCCCAGTGTGCTGAAGCGCATGCGCCGCCCCGGGGCCGGCAAGCAGCTGGACACCATCCGCCGCTGGCGCGAGATCTGCCCAGAGCTGGTGATCCGCTCCACCTTCATTGTGGGCTTTCCCGGCGAGACCGAGGAAGAGTTCCAGGAGCTGCTGCAGTTTCTGGAAGACGCGCGCCTGGACCGCGTGGGGGCCTTTGCCTACTCGGACGTGGAGGAGGCCGACGCGAATAAGCTGGACGGCCCCGTGCCTGAGGACGTGAAGCAGGAGCGACTGGCCCGCTTCATGGAGGTGGCCCAGCGGATCAGCGCCGAGAAGCTGGCCGAGAAGGTGGGCCGGGTGATGGACGTGATCGTGGACGAGTTCAACGATGACGAGGATGACCAGCCCGGCACCAAGCTGATTGGCCGCACCAAGGGCGACGCCCCCGGCATTGACGGACAGGTGTACGTGTACGCCGGGGACTTCGCCGGGCAGGTCAAGATCGGCGACATCGTGCGCGTGCGCATTGAGGACAGCGACGAGTACGACCTCTACGGCGAGGTGGTCGAGAAACCGGCCTGGACGCCGAACGTGCCGCAGCTGGGGCATTTCGGGCGGCATTAGGGGGCGCTTCCGCCCCCGGTCTAAGAGTCAAAGGGTATAAGGGGCAAGGAAAGATGGGGCGCCGGGGCATTGTTCTGGCGCCCCTGCCCTTTGCTCCACAGATCAGCGCGCGCTGGCGGGGGCACGCAGGTATGCTGCCTCTACCACCCCCTCTCCCCTGTTTCAAGGAGTGCGCATGCGAAAGACCCGGCTCACGTGGACTGTTCTTGGCCTCGCCCTGACCTCCTCTGCGGCGGCATTCTGCGGCTTTTTTGTGGCCAAGGCCGACAGCAAGCTGTTTAACCGCACCAATCAGGTGATCATTGCGCGCGACGGCAACCGCAGCGTGTTCACGATGATGAACGACTACAGCGGCGACGTGAAGGACTTTGCCCGGATCGTGCCCATTCCAGTGGTGCCAAAACGCGAGGACATCCGCATTGGCGACCCCAGCATCGTCCAGAAGCTGGACGCCTACAGCGCGCCCCGGCTGGTGGAGTACTTCGACGAGAACCCCTGTGTGCCGCCCCAGCCAGTGACCATGCCGACCGCCGCCACCCCCTCTGCCCCGATGGAAGACCGCGCCGCCCGCGCCCAGGCCCAGGGAGTGAAGATTGAAGCCAGCTACCAGGTGGGCGAATACGACATCCTGATCCTCAGCGCGCAGCAGCAGAGCGGCCTGGCCGCCTACCTGCGCGGCGAGGGCTACAAACTGCCAGCCGGCGCCGACGGCATGCTGGGCAGCTACATCAAGGGCGGCATGAAGTTCTTCGTGGTGCGGGTGAACGTGGAACGCTTCGAGAAAGCGGGCGGCGGGTTTCTGAATCCCATCGTGCTCTCGTACACCTCCGAGAAGTTCATGCTGCCCATTCGCCTGGGCACGCTGAATTCGCCCGGCGAGCAGGACCTGACGGTGTACCTGCTGTCGCCCGAAGGCCGTGTGGAAACCAGCAACTACCGCACGGCGCCTATCCCCACGAACAAGGAAGTGCCGCTGCTGGTGAAAAACCAGTTTGGCCCCTTCTACCGCCACCTGTTCCGGCGCGCCTACGAGCGCGAGGGCAAAAGCGTGGCCCTGCTGGAGTACGCCTGGAACACCAACAACTGCGATCCCTGCTCTACCGAGCCGCCCACGCCCGAGGAACTGCAGGCCGCTGGCGTGTTCTGGCGCCAGGAAGAGGGCTGGGGCCGCCCCGCCCCCACGCCCGCTGGCAGCGCCCCGCCCAGTGGCCCGGCCAAGCCCGTCTACCTGACCCGGCTGCATGTGCGCTACACGGCCGCCACCTTTCCCCAGGACCTGCACTTCAAGGTCACGAAGAACCAGAACACCTTTCAGGGCCGCTACATCCTGCGCCATCCGTACAAGGGGACAGCCAACTGCAGCGCCATGAAAACCTACCGCGCTGGTCTGAAGCAGCGCGCTGAGGCCCAGGCCCAGACGCTGGCCAACCTGACCGGCTGGGATATCAACCACATCCGGGCGCGCATGGCCGGGGAACCGTAGCCCCAGGGCGCGCCCTTGTAAGAGTTCGCCCCGTAGACTTGCCCCCGTGAGCCCTGATCTTCTTCTCGTGGTGTTCGCCGGTCTGCTGGGCCTGCTGGTGGGCTCGTTTTCCAACGTGCTGATCTGGCGGCTGCCACGCGGCGAGAACATTGCCTTTCCGCCCAGCCACTGCCCGCACTGCGACCACCGCCTGGGCGTGGCCGATCTGGTGCCGCTGTTTTCCTGGCTGGCCTTGAAAGGCAAGTGCCGCTACTGCGGGGCGCCCATCAAGGCGCGCTATCCGGTCGTGGAACTGCTGACCGGCCTGGGCTACGCCACGATTGCCGCGCTGTTCCCGCCCCTCACGGTGGGCTGGGGCGCGCTGGGGCTGATGGTGCTGTTCACGCTGCTGCTGGTGGGCAGCGCCATTGACCTGGACACCTACACCATTCCCGATGAACTGACGCTGCCCGGCGTGGCCCTGGGGCTGGCGTTTGGTGCGCTGAACGGGTGGTGGGGCACCCCGGCCCTGCCCGACTTTGCCGGGGCCGTGCAGGGCGCGCTGCTGGGGGCCGGGCTGCTGGTCGCGATCAACCAGTTCGGGTCGTGGGTGCTGCGGCGCTTTCGCGAGCGGCAGTTTCCCGAGTTTCCGCTGGGCTACCAGCAGATCAGCCTCGCGCTGCTGGCGGGTGCGTGGCTGGGGCCGTGGTGGGGCGCAGGCGTGGGCCTGCTCTCGGCAGCCGTCAACTTCGCGGCCCGGCGGGTGGTGCGCGTGCCCGAACTGCTCACCCTGGGGGGCCTGCTGGTCAGCATTACCCTGGGCAGCGCGGGCTTTGGTCCCGGCATGATCCTGATGGTGCAGGGCGCTCTGGCCGCCGCCGGCGCCGTGTCGCTGGTGTGCGGCGTGTACTGGTGGCTCCACTGGCGCCGCCACCGCGAGGACGACACCCCCGAAGCCGACGCCCAGAGCGACGCGAGCGCCATGGGCTTTGGCGACGTGAAACTGGCCGCCGTGATCGGCGCGTTCCTGGGCTGGGAACGCCTGCTGGTGGCGGTGGTCGTGGCGGTGTTCGCGGGCGCCCTCTTCGGCCTCGTGCAGATGGCGGCCAAGCGCGAAAACCGCGTGAAGTTCGGCCCCTACCTCGCCCTGGGCGCCGTGGTGGCCCTGATCTGGGGCGGCCGACTGGTGGCGGAGTACCGGGGGCTGCTGGGATTGTAGAGGGGTGATGGGTGATGGAAAGGGCGGGTGGGATTGGTCCCCCGCCCTAGCTCTTTAGTCCACCTGCACAGGCTCCGTGTGGTTTGGCCACTCTTTCCACAAGAAGACGGGCGTTTCAACCAAGACCTACCATTAACTGTCACCCATCAACCCTCACCCCCTCAACTGGTCAGACCAGTCCAGATGCGTTATACTCGGTTCAATTCCCAGCTCCCCCGAGGTGCCCATGACGCAGTCTGCTCCGCCGGCCACCCCCCCTCTGCACGCCCTGTTCGAGCGGCAGCGCGCCCACCGCTGGACCGCTGCCCAGACCACGGCCGCTCAGCGTCAGGCGGTGCTGCGGCGCCTGCACGACGCGATTAAACGCCGCCGCGTGACCCTGGCCGACGCCCTGCGCGCCGACCTGGGCAAAAGCCGCGCCGAGGCCGAAATCACTGAGCTGCATCCCGTGCTGGAAGAGATTGCGCACGCCATTCGTCGCCTGCCGCGCTGGATGGCCACGCGGCGGGTGGACACCCCGGCGATGCTGCTGGGCGCCCGCAGCGAGATTCAGCCCCAGGCGCGTGGCGTCACCCTGATCCTGAGCCCCTGGAATTACCCGGTGAATCTGGCACTGGCCCCGCTGGTCGCCAGCCTCGCGGCGGGCAACACGGTGATCCTGAAACCCAGCGAAAAGGCCCCGCATGTGGCCCAGGCGCTGGCCGACCTGCTGGCGGAGGTGTTCGAGCCGCAGCTGGTGGCAACGGTGCAGGGCGACGCGGACACCGCCCGCACCCTGACCGAACTGCCCTTTGACCACATCTTCTTTACCGGCAGCACTGCTGTGGGCCGCCACGTGATGCGGGCAGCGGCCGACAACCTCACGAGCGTGACCCTGGAACTGGGCGGCAAGAGCCCGGCCCTGATTGACATCAGCGCGGACCTGCGCCTGAGCGCCGAGCGGCTGGCCTGGGGCAAACTGCTGAATGCCGGGCAGACCTGCGTGGCCCCGGATTACGTGCTGGTGCCCGAAGCGCAGCGGGACGCCCTGCTGCTGGCCCTGGACGAGGTGATTGCCCGGCGTTACGGAGACCGCGCGTGGCTGCGCGCCGGACCGGATTACGGCCGCATGGTGGACGCCGCCAGTGTGGAGCGCCTGGAACGCCTGACCCGCGAGAGTGTGGAGGCCGGCGCGCGGGTGGTGCGTGGCGGCGAATTCAGCCCCGCCGAGCGCTTTATTGCCCCCACCATCGTGGCCGATGTAACCCCCGACATGCCGCTGATGCAGGAGGAACTGTTTGGCCCGGTGCTGCCGGTGCTGACCTACCGCACGCTGGATGAGGCCCTGGGGTTGATTCGCCGCCTGGACACGCCGCTGGCCCTGTACCTGTTCACGGGCGACGACGCCGTGACGCGCCGGGTGCAGCAGGACACCACCAGCGGCGGCATGGTGGTGAACGGCACGGTGGTGCACCTCAGCAACCCGCACCTGCCCTTTGGCGGCGTGGGCCCCAGCGGCATGGGCGCCTACCACGGCGAGCACGGCTTTCTGGCCTTCAGCCACCAGCGCGCCATTCTGACCGAGCCCAAACGCAGTCCGGTGCGCTTTACATATCCCCCCTACGGCCGGCCGGGGCCGCGCCTCGTGGCCTGGGCCCTGCGCCTGCTGGAACGCCAGAGCGGCCCGCGCGAGTAAGCGGCGTGAAGGACCTGATACGGCTTCCGAAACATTCGGTCACGCGTGTCGGAATGTTTTCGACCGGAGGGAGCAGGAAAGAATACGGATTCCCGGGAATTGAAGGAACATCCAGTTCTTTCCTGGATGTTCCGGAAATGGACGGAATCCGTATGACTGGCGCTGTCACCGCTGGAGGCCGCTCCAGCCGCTTTGGTTCGGATAAGGCGCTGGCCCAGGTGAACGGGCACACCCTGCTGGAGCGGGTGTGTGCCAGCCTGGACGGCTGCTCTACCCGCCTGATCGTGGCCCCGCTGGGGCGCTACGCGGTGCCGGGCTGGCAGGTGATCCCCGACACCCGCCCCGGCCAGGGCCCGCTGGCCGGTCTGGAAGCCGCGCTGGGAGCCGCCCCGGCCGGCTGGGTCGCCTTTGCCGGCGTGGACCTACCTGATCTGACGGCGGCCTACTGGCAGGCCCTGTGCGCGGCCCGCACCCCGGAGGCCCTGAGCGTGCAGGCACTGGACTCAGAAGGGCGCCCGCAACCCTTAGCGGCGCTGTACCACACGGCCCTGCAGCCCCGGATCACCGCCTTGCTGGACAGCGGCGAACGGCGCCTGCGGCTGGCGGCACGGCCCGAACACACGGTCCTGGTGCCGGGCCTGCCTCCTCTGCGCAACGTCAACACCCCGGCCGATCTGCAGCAATAAAAAATCCGCCTCTTGGGCGGTTATGACAAAGAAGATAGCGCCTTATACGCGCGGTGTCAAGGTTATGCAGTGGCTCAGCGGAAGAATTCCGTCTCTCCTGCCCAAAGTCAGTCTCACGCCCCAGCCTCGCCCGGCACTGGCTGGCGTTGGATCACTCTGCCTTCAGTCGGCGTCCTTGTCTCCAGGGGTGCGGCAGGTTCAACCATCCAGCTAACGCCGCGTAAGGAACAGAAGTTGTTCCTCTTCTCTGCCACGTGCTCAGAAGTATGGGCCAGAGAGTGGGCGCCTCCAGCCTCCCTCACTCTCTTGGCCACAATCTCTCTCCGCCACCTCAAAAACCTACCCGTACCGCGCCTTATGTTCCTTTTTCAGCCGGGCATACTCCTCATTGGCTTCGGCCTCGTCCCACTTGGCTTTGAAGATGCGGGCGGACTCGGCTTTCACCGGGTCTTCCGGGGTGCGGGGCAGCTCGGGGCGGCCGTGGGCGCCGCTCTGGCCCTTCTTGTCGGCGGGCACGGGGCCGTCGTACTTCTTGCCGCCCTTGTGGTTGGCGTAGCGCCGCGAGCGCGTAAAGCCCATCTGCAGGAATTTGCGCGCCATATCGGCCCCCACAAAATCCCCGGCCTGCAGATAGTCCAGAAACATTTGGTAAATCGTCTCGCTGCTTTCGCGGGCGACCTCGGGCGTGGCAAAGCGCCAGTGCGGCAGGATTTCGCCCTTGTACGGCTGCACCAGCAGCACACCCTGCTCGCCCACCCCCACCCGGTACAGCTCCGGGTGCGCGCGCAGGTCCAGCGTGCGGTAATCGAGGGAATAATCGAATTTCGGCATACAGGGGTGATGGTTGATGGTTAAAGGGCGAGAGTGAACGGTTTTCCTCCACCAACTCTCACCCTTTGACCATCCACTCAGTTCATCCGCTCGTCGTCAATGATCGCCTGCAGCATCCAGCGGATCTTGTCCACCGTGGCCGCGTAGCCGTTGTACAGGTCGGCGGTGGCGGGATCGTTGGCGTCGTCCACGGTCTGCGAGTCGTCGCGGTAGCCCCGGCCCACGCGGGTCAGGTCGGCCACCAGATCGCTGACCTGGGTGCGGGCGTCGCGCACGGTTTCGGCCGGTACGATCACGGTGCTGTAGCGCTCAATGTCAGCGGGCGCGGCGATGGGGCTGCCGCCCAGGGCCACCAGGCGCTCGGCCTGCTCGTCAATGGCCGGAAAGATCATGGCGATGAACTCGTCGTAGGCTAGGTGCAGGTCACGGAAGAACCGGCCGCGAATGTCCCAGTGGTACTTCTTGAACTTCAGGTACAGGCTGATGGTGGTGGCGAGGTTGCGCTGCAGGGTCTCGGCCACCGTGCTGAACTCGTCCTCGCTGAGGTAGGCGTGGTCCACCAGCGCGTTGTTCGTGGCGTTCAGATGCGCGGCGTCGGCGTTCGCACTGCCAGTGGGCTGCGCCGAGACCGGCTTGCTGTCGCTGGAGGCGGTGGTCCGTCCGTCCTCGGCGGCGCTCCGGGCCTGGGCCTCTGCGCCCTTGCCGCCGCGCGTGCTGGCCTTCTGGCCGCCCTGGGCTTTCTTGGTTCCGGCACTCTTCTTGGTCATGCGGTCACCGTACCCCTGGCGCCCGCTTCCGGCCTATACGGCATTTCTTCACGCACGCGCAAACAGCAGGCGCTGGCTGTCGACCTTCAGGGTGGCGTGGCCTGCCTCCAGCAGCTCGGTCAGGTGCGCGCTGACCACCGCGCGGTTCAGCACCACCGCGCCCGCCGTGGTCATAACGACTCTCAGTGCAGCGCACACGCGCGCCAGCAGCTCATCTACGGTTGCTGGGCCTTCGGCCACCGCTGCCTGCACCGCCGCTGTGGTTTGCCCATAGGCCGCGAGGTTGGTGGCCACCAGCCTCGGCAGGTCAGCGGTGGGCTCGCCGTGGCCGGGGAGGATGAGGCGCACGCCCTGCAGCGCGCCCAGAGCCGCCGCACTCGCCTTCTGGGCAGCCGAATCGGCACAGAAGGTCAAGGGGTGCTTGGCCAGAGCGTCCGGGCCGAAAAGGGCATCGGCGGCGTACAGCACCTCGCCACAGCGCACCGCCACCATCTCGGCCGCGTGGCCTGGGACTGGGAGCAGCTCCAGCGCCACGCCGCCCAGGGTGAGGGGGCCGGTTCCGGGCAGGGGCCGCGCTGGGCTGGCGGGGGCCAGCAGAAACTTGGTCTGCAGCTCGCGGGGCGGCCGGGCGCCGAACAGGCCCAGCGGTTCCAGCAGCGGGTTCGCAATGATAGCGGCTTCCAGCGGCGGCGCCCAGACTTCCACCTCGGGAAAGCGTTTGAGCAAGAAGGCATTGCCCCCGTGGTGGTCGGCGTGGCTGTGGGTATTCAGAATGGCCGTGGGCCGCAGCCCTGCGCACTCCACCGCACGCAGCAGCTTGCGGGCGTGGCTGTCGTCCAGGCCGGTGTCCACCAGCAGCGCGCCGCCCTGGCCGTTTGCCAGCACGAGGCTGTTCACCGCGCCCGGCAAATAGAAGGCGTCCGGCGCTAGGGGAAGGAGGGTCATGGGGGCAGGGTAGCGTTCCCTGGACGGCTGCAAGGTCAGGGGGCGGCGAGAAGGGCGCCCTCCTCCTCCTCTGACTATGAAAACCCCATCGTCTGTGAACGCCCCCGTCTACGCCTCCGCTCCGGTGCGGGCCAAGCCTCTACCCACATGCCAGATGCAGAGCCGGGGCCGCACACCCCAACCTCACCCCAAGCGCGGCGGGTGTAGGCTGCCGGTCATGGCCTCCGGCGAACGCAGCCCGTTCATGAAGTGGTTTCTGGAAACCAACCAACCTGAACCGCAGGGCTTTTACGAAGAAGAGCAGCAGGTCCAGGCCCAACACCACACCCAGCCGTGGTGGAAGGTGATGTGCCTGACCGGCGTGGACTATTTTTCCACCCTGGGCTACCAGCCGGGAATTGCCGCACTGGCGGCTGGGGCGCTGTCGCCGCTGGCGACGTTGGTGCTGGTGCTGGTCACCCTGTTTGGCGCGCTGCCCATGTACCGCCGCGTGGCCGAGGAAAGCCCGCACGGCGACGGCAGCCTGTCCATGCTGGAGCGGCTGCTGAGCTACTGGCCCAGCAAGGTGCTGGTGCTGACCCTGATTGGGTTTGTGGCCACGGGCTTCGTGATCACCATGACCCTGTCAGCCGCCGATGCCACCGCCCACCTGATTGAAAACCCGCTGCTGGAACACTTGCTTGAAGGGCGGCAGGTGGGCGTGACCCTGCTGCTGCTGGCGCTGCTGGGGGCGGTGTTTCTCAAGGGCTTCCGCGAAGCGGTGGGCATTGCCGTGGGCATCGTGGTGCTGTACCTGGGCCTGAGTGTGGTGGTGGCGGGCCACGGCCTGCTGGAAATCGTGCGCCAGCCGGAACTGCTGAGCGGCTGGTGGGGCACGCTGGGGCAGGCCTACGCTTCGCCGCTGGCGATCCTGGGTGCGGCGCTGCTGGTGTTTCCGGCGCTGGCCCTGGGGCTGTCCGGCTTCGAGACCGGCGTGGTGGTGATGCCGCTGGTCAAGGGTGACCCCGGCGACACCCCCGCCAAGCCGCTGGGCCGCATTCGCAACGCCAAGAAGCTGCTGACCAGCGCCGCGCTGATCATGTCGGTGATGCTGCTGGCGTCCTCAGTGGTGACCACGCTGCTGATCCCCCGGCACGAGTTCTGGGCCGCCACCACCGTCACCAAGGCCGTGAGCACCGCCGACCTGCAGCGGGGCCGCGCCATTGTGAACGTGCCGCTGGACCACCCCACCCGCCCGCGCGAGATCTTCAGCCTGCAGGTGCCGGCCGGGCGCACCGGCACCTTTACCCTGACCGCCAACACCGTGGGCGGGCCCGTGCCCATGACCGTATCGGTGGCCCCCAACGGCTCCACCACCACCGTGAAGGTGGACACGCCGCCCGGACAGGCCAACGGGCGCGCGCTGGCCTACCTGGCCCACGAGCGCTTTGGCGAGGGCTTTGGCACCCTGTACGACGTCTCGACCATCCTGATTCTGTGGTTCGCGGGGGCCTCGGCCATGGCAGGGCTGCTGAACATCGTGCCGCGCTACCTGCCGCGCTACGGCATGGCACCGGACTGGGCGCGCGCCACCCGGCCGCTGGTGCTGCTGTTTATCGGCATCAGCGCCCTGGTTACCATTCTGTTCAAGGCCAACGTGGACGCCCAGGCCGGGGCTTACGCCACGGGCGTGCTGGCCCTGATGACCTCGGCGGCGGTGGCGGTCTTTCTGACCGAACTGCGCCGGGGCCACCGCGCCGCCGCCCTGGCGTTTGCAGTGATCAGCGCCATCTTCATCTACACCAGCGTGGTCACAGTCAGCGAGCGCCCCGAGGGCCTGTACATTGCGCTGCTGTTTATCGGCGCCATTCTGGTGGTCAGTGTGGCTTCGCGCATTGGCCGCAGCACCGAACTGCGCGTGGAACGCGTGGACCTGGACGACACCGCCCGCGCCATGCTGAACGAGGTGGGCGCCCAGGGCCTGCCGGTGCGCTTTATCGCCAACCATCTGGACGAGGGCGACGATGTGGAGTACCGCGAAAAGGCGCTGGACGTGCGCCTGCACAACCACCTCAGCCCCGGCGAGGCGGCACTGTTCCTGGAGGTGGCGATCCGGGACGCCAGCGATTTCAGCACCCGCGTGCCCGTGACCGGGGTGCGGGTGGGCAATCACCTGATTCTGCGCGCCACTGGCCCCAGCGTGCCCAATACCCTGGCCGCCGTGCTGCTGCATGTGCGCGACCTGACCGGCGTGCCGCCCCATGTGTACTTTGAATGGAGCGAAAAGGGCCCGGCCGTCAATGCCCTGCGCTTCCTGCTGGCGGGCGAAGGCGATATTCCGCCCCTGACCCACGAGATTCTGCGCGTGGCCGAGCGCGAAGCCAGCCGCCGGCCCCAGGTGCATGTGGGCGGGTAACAGGTCAGCCGAAGTACGACAGGAAGAGCGGCCCCCGTGGCGTAGGGGCCGCTCTTCTTGTTCGTAAGGCGCACGGCAAACTGCGCCCAGACCGCGTCGCGCCCTTTCTCTACAACTCTTCCACAGCCCAGGCCCCGGCTGCCGCCGTGTTTCGGCCCGCTGGACGGCCCCCGGCCCTGGCCCGGAGCGCGGGTGTAGCCTGCCCGGCGTGAGCGCCGCCCCTGCCCCTGTGCCCTTTCGCCCGTCCGGGGCCCAGCTGGGCCTGATTGGGGCGAATTTTCTGATGTGGGGCGGGTTTTTTGCCGTTATTCCCCTAGTGACCGTGCATTTCAGCGGGCCCGGTGGCCTGGGCTGGTCGGCGGCCAGCGTGGGACTGGTGCTGGGCCTGCGCCAGCTCACCCAGCAGGGCCTGACGGTCTTTGGCGGCGCGTGGGCCGACCGCCTGGGGCCCAAGCCGCTGATTCTGTGGGGCTGCGCGCTGCGCACCCTGGGCTTTGCGGGCATGGGCTTTGCCGACACCCTACCCGCCCTGCTGGCGGCGGCGCTGCTGGCGGGCATTGGCGGCGGGCTGTTTGACGCCCCCAAGAGTGCAGCCATCACCCAGGTCACCCGCCCCGAGCACCGCACACGCATGTTCAGCCTGACCAGCCTGTCCGGCAATGCGGGCATGGTCACGGGGCCGCTGCTGGGCACGCTGCTGCTGGGCCTGGGCTTTCGCACGGCGGCCCTGGTGGCGGCCAGCGTGTACGTCCTCGCTGGGCTGGTGCTGGCCCTCACGCTGCCTCACCTGCGGCCGGCCGGGCAGCCGGCCAGCGGCCTAGGTGGGCTGCGGGAGGCGGCGCAGGACGTGCCCTTCCGTCGCTTCACGCTGGTGCTGATCGGCTATTTCATCCTGAGCACGCAGATCAACGTGGCGGTGACCCTCAAGGCGGTGGCGCTGGCCGGGCCCGGGGCCACGGGGCCGCTGTATGGCCTCTCGGCGGGGTTAGCGGTGCTGCTGCAATACCCCCTGCTGCGCCTGACCGAGCGCCACCTGCCCACCCGCACGGCGCTGGTGGGGGCCGTGACCCTGGTGGCCCTCAGCCTGGGCCTGATGGGCGCGGCGAACACTTTCCCGGCCCTGCTGGCCTGCGTGGCGCTCTACAGCCTGGGCACCATGATCGTGTACCCCACCCAGCAGACCCTGACGGCGCGCTTTGCCCCCGCCGGGCGGGTGGGCAGCTATTTCGGCTTTGCCGCGATTTCGCTGGGAGCGGGCGGCGCGGTGGGCAGTGTGCTGGGCGGCGCGCTGGTAGACGCTGGCGCGCGGCTGGGCTGGCCCGCCCTGCCGTGGCTGGTGCTGGCGGCCATCGGCGCCCTGAGTGCCCTGGGCCTGCGCTGGGCCCTGCGCGGCCTGGACAACGTGCCGGAGCGGAGTGAGGCGGCAAAGTAGGGGGCGCTTGTGAAGAAGCCCTGGCCCTGGGCTGAATCCGTCAATGGGCAAGCGCCTGCCAAGTCCGAGGGGGACAATGGGCAGATGTGTCATAGCGGTCACGACCTGACGGTGAACCCTTCAGGTCATGTGGGGCGAGCGGCGCGAGTGACCGCGACAGACAGCGGTTGGCGTGGCGTTGAGGGCAGGAAAGCACCCCCCTGGGCGGAACGGAAGATCGCTCTCAGGAGCTGGGCGCCAGACCTCGCCGTGCCGGAAACCCATAAGAAGCGCGACTGATCGCCCAGGTTTGCAGGTTGACAAGGTTGGGCCCCTCATTCCTCAACCCTGAAGCGCCGCCCTGACCCCCTAACACAAGTCGCCCCCGCTGATCATGCGGGGGCAACGTGGCGCGGCGCCGCTTACGGGCGAGAGCGGAAGGGGTCCAGGCTCAGGGTGGGGGCGCTTTGCAGGGCCTGCACGCCCACCTGCAGCAGGGCGTCGGTGCCCTGGGTTAGCAGGCGGACCTCGGCTTCACCCTGCACCTTTGCCTGATCCGGCTGGATGCTCTGGGGGTAGGGGGTGCCGTCGGGCTTGGCGTAATTCAGGATGGTCAGCTGCAGGGCACCCTCGCCCACCGGCCACACGCGCGTGGCGGTGTTGCCCACCCCGGCGGTTTCCTCGCCAATCACCGGGCCGCGCCGGGCGTACTGCATCTCGAAGGCAAAGAACTCGCTGCATGAGGCGCTGCCGCTGTCCACCAGCACGGCCACCGGGCCGGTCCACAGGTTGGGGTTGCGCACGCTGCTCAGTACCCGCCCCGATTCCACGCGCGTACCCCGGCTGACCACGGTGCGCTCGTTGCCGTCGGGGCTGCGCGCCACACGGGTCAGGCTGGGCACGAAGGCGCTCACGGCGCTGTCGCACTCGCTGAGGCTGCCGCCGCCGTTGCCACGCAGGTCCACGATCAGGCCGCTGGCCCCGCGCGCCTGGGCCTGCCCCACAAGGTCATGCACCCCCTGGGCCACACCCCCGCCCGACAGGAAGGTGGGAATGCGCAGCACCGCCACCTCGCTGCTGCCGGCCCCCGGCACGAAGTTCAGGCGCGGCAGGTCGCGGGTGCTGCTCTCGCGGGCGGTCACAGTGACGGTCAGCGGCTGGCCCTGGCGCTCGGCGCCCAGGGTGATGGTCCGGCCTTCCTCGCGCGCGCGGCGCAGGTCCTCGTAGACGTAGGGCTGGCCGTTCAGGGTCAGCAGCACGTCGCCCCGCTTCAGGCCAGCTTCCTCGGCGGCGCTGCCGGGCACCACTTCGGTCACCACGCGGTTCTGACCGTCCAGGCGCGCCAGCTTCACGCCAAACTGCAGGCGGTTGCCACCCGTGGCGCTGGCCACGAACTCCTGGTAGTCCTCGGGGGTCTGGAAAAAGGAGTGGTCGTCGCCCAGGGCCGTCATCTCGGCTTCCAGCACCGGGTAGGCCTTGGCTTCCTCGCAGGTGCTGGGGCTGGGCGCGCACACGGCGTCCAGTCGCCCCTGGTACTCGCGGGTGAGGGCCGCGCGGTCCACCGGGGACAGGCCACCGTATTCCGTCTGAATCAGCAGGTTCACTCGGTTGAAAATGGCCTGCGCGGGCGACACCACGCTCTGGGCAGCCGCACCCGGCGACAAGGACATTCCCAGCAGCAGCGCGGCCAGACCCGGCGCCCGCGCGGCGCGAAGGAACAGGGAAGCAGGCCGGTCCGGGCGGCGCGGCGTCAGGCGGGCAGGGGCAGTCATTGGTCTTCCCATTCTGCTCCAGACAGATGGGAATTTGGTGGGGCACAATTGCAACGTCCGTCACAGGAAGCGCCCACCCACACGCGCTTTTTGGGGGGCTAGGCCACGGGTGACCGCTGGTACAGCTCCACCAGTCGCCGCAGAAACTGCAGGCCCGGTTTCAGGCTGCTGGCCTGCACCCATTCGTCGGTGCGGTGGGCGTTGCCGCCCCGGTACACGCCCACGGCCACAGCGGGCAAGCCGTGGGGCACGGCGGCGTTCGCATCGGTGCTGCTAGAGGCCACACGAATGTCCAGTCGGCCTTCGCGGGCGGCCTCGCGCACCAGGGGCAACAGGGGATCGCTGCGCAGGTCGCCGCCGGGGCGGTCGCCCACCCGCTCCAGGTGAACGCGCACGCCGGCCTCGCGCGCCGCCGCGTGCAGGGCCGTCACCGCCCGGCTGTCCAGGTCGGCCAGCACGCCAGCATCCAGCGAGCGCAGGTCCAGCAGCAGTTCGGCCGTGCCCGCAATGGAGTTCACACTAGTGCCGCCCCCCGCCACCCCCACATTCAGCGTGGTGCGCGGGCTGAGAGGCAGGTGCAGGGCGTACAGCGCGCTGATCGCCCGGCCCAGCGCGTGCAGGGCACTGGGCGCCTGATCGCCCCAGGAGTGCCCACCCGGGCCGCTGAACACTGCGCGGTAGCGCCGCACGCCCACTGCCCGGGTCACGGCAATGCCCAGGTAGCCGTCCACCGCCACAAAAGCGCCCAGCGCCGCGCGGTGCCGGGCCAGCAGGTGCTTGGCGCCGCGCAGGTCGCCCAGGCCTTCCTCGCCCACATTGGCCGCCACCCACAGCGGGCGGCGCAGCACCCCCGCGCCCCCGCGCAGGTCGCGCAGCAGGGCGGTGACCACCGCAAGGCTGGCGCTGTTGTCGCCCACGCCAGGGCCAATCAGGCGCCCGCCTTCCTCGCGCACGGTCACGTCGGTGCCGCCCTCGAACACCGTGTCCAGGTGCGCGGCCAGCAGCAGGGCGGGGCGCCCCTCGGTGCCTGGGGGGGTCAGGCGGGTCAGGACATTGCCGGCCTCGTCGCGCTCGGTGGCGTAGCCCAGCTCGTCCCACAGGCCCGCGATCAGGTCCGCGCGCACACCCTCCTCAAAGGTGGGCGCGGGCGTCTGGGCAATGCGGGTGAGGTACGACAGAGGCATTGCGGGCCATTGTAGTGGGCGGTGCGGGACAGGGGGCACGGAGCGTCCCCCCAGCGTGAGCGCTCGGCACAAGGTCAAGGCGTCAAGACGCCAAGAGGTCGAGCACCCGCTGGCCTCGACCTCTCGACAACTGGACTTCTTAGCTGGCGTTTACCGGCGCAGCATCCGGCTGCCGATCATGCCGGCCAGCCCCACCAGCCCGGCCTTGACCAGCGGGCTGCTGAGCATGCCGCCGGGCGCAAAGGCCGCTTCCAGGGGGCTCTGGCCGTTCTGGGCGGGGGCCTGGGCGGTGCGGGTGTAGGCGTCAATCAGGTCGTTGTCGTCGTCGTAGCGCACGTTCTGGACCGGGTTGGCGGGGCTGCGCACAATGGCGTCGCCCATCTGCTGGCGCTCCTGCGGGCTCATCTGCCCGAAGTACTCGCGCATAATCTGGTCGCGCTCCTGGGGCGAGGCGTTGTCCAGGTAGTCGCGGATGTAGGCGGCGGCTTCCTGGGGGCTTACCTGCCCGTCGGCGTTGGTGTCACGGGGGTCGAGGCGGGCCATCTGCTCGTGGCGGTCACGTTGCTGAAAGAACATAAAATCCCTCCTTGCACATGGAAACGGGCCGCAGCGCGCCCAGAAGCCCGGTGCCCCAGGCCGCCGCCGTCCAGTCAGTGAACGGCCCCACCCTACGAAGCCCGGCCAGCGCGTGCGTGAGGGGGGCCTTCAGTGGGGTTGAGGAAGGGCGGCAGGGGGGCGGCAGATGGCAGTGAAACTGCCTGGGGTCTGTATGCCAAGGTTGAGAGCTAGGCGATCAGCGACATTAAGGGGCGATAGCCACCAGGAGGATCAACCATGTGGCGACATTTTCTTCAGGAACTCGGCCTTCATCTGGCTGACTGCGCCCCAGCATCCCCTGCAGCCATCGAGCACCTCGAACACGCATTCGAGCTTGTCCTTCCCGAAGATCTCAAGTCGCTCCTGCTGGAGGTCGGCGCCCTGTCCGGTTCATATGGCGAAGGGATGCTCTGGTCTCCACACGAGATGGAAGAACAGAATCGTGTCATGCGGCAGAGGCCCCAATTTGGATCACTCTATATGCCGTTTGAAGGCCTGTTCTTTATTGGTGATCTCGGGAATGGCGACCTGATCGGCTTGCGGGTGCTCCAAGGCGAAGTCGAGGCGAACAACGTCTTTCGGTGGGATCACGAAAGCGATAGTCGATGGAACATCCAGCTGGATCTGAAGGGGTATCTCCAGGCCGCCGCGACAGGCAACATCCTGGGCCGCCCATGATCAACCATGCCACTGACCATCGGCCCGTGGGCCAGATACGGCCGCCCCAGACCGACCAAGGGCGGCGGCAGAGGTTCGAGACGCAACCACTGCTCATCGCTGATGTCTTCGCGCCGCAGCAGCGAAAGGTACGCCTCGTCATCCCTTTACTCCCCTTAGCCTACAGGCCCTCATGCGGCCCAGGGGCCTATCAAGCCCTGATCGCGGCCCTCTCCACGCTCGACTCCCCACGCTCTCTGCTCCCACTTCCCAGCTTTTGGGACAATCCCCCGCCCCGCGCTCCGCTACAGTCGGCGCCATATGCGCTCACTGGTGCTGATTGGGCACGGCTCTCACCTGAACGGCGAATCGGCGGTGGCGGTCTACCGCTACGCGGAATTGCTGCGGGACCGGGGGCTGTTCGACGAGGTGATCGAGGGCTACTGGAAAGAGGAGCCTTCCTTGCGGCAGGTGCTGAAAACCACCGCCAGCACGGACGTGACGGTCATTCCCATGTTCATCTCGGAAGGGTATTTCACCGAAACGGTGATTCCGCGTGAAATGGGGCTGGGCCACCAGGGGCCAGTGCCGGAAGGGGGCATTGCGCGGGTGATCGGGGGGCGCACGGTGCGCTACACGCTGCCCTACGGTGTGCACCCCGGCATGAGCGACGTGATTCTGGCCCGCGCCCGCGAGGTGCTGCCCGACGCCAACCCCCAGGACACGGCGCTGATCGTCCTGGGACACGGGACCACCCGCAACGAGAACAGCAACCGCGTCATCTACCAGAACGCCGACCGCCTGCGCGAGCAGGGCCACTTTGCCGAGGTGCACGCCCTGTTTCTGGACGAGGACCCCAAGGTGGGCACGTGGCCCGAGGTGGTGCGGGCGCCCCGCGTGGTGGTGGTGCCCTTCTTTGCCTCGGAAGGCTGGCACACCCTGGAAACCATTCCCGAAGACATGGGCTTAAGCGGCGTGGTCACCGACTTCCCTGACAACCCCCACGGCCCGCAGCAGGTGTACTACGCCAAGCCCGTGGGCACCCACGCCGCCGTGGCCGACGTGATTGTGCAGCTGGCCGAGGAAGCCCACGGCGCCGGCGATCAGGGTGACCACGAGCGGGGCCACGAGGCCGCGTGGCAGGCCTTTATGGACCGTGCGCGCCGGGGCCTGCGGGTGGGCGAGGCCCTGATCACCCCGGAACTGGGCGTGTTCGAGTTGCGGCACATGCTGGACGAGGGGCTGCCCGGCGGCGAACTGACCACCCTGGTCACGCCGGAGGGGGTGCGGGACCGCGTGCGCTTTACCGATGGCGGCGAGCACCGCCCGGTGCACACCCTGCGCAACCTGCCGCGCGGCTGGCGCGCCGTGCTGAACGAAGCCGACCTGCGCCGCGCCGTGCATTACCTGTACCCAGCGGTGGTGGAAGAAACCTACGCCCATTCCTGCCACGCCCTGCGCCACACCCCCTGGCCCACCACGGCCCGGCGCCAGACCGGCATTTACGCCAAGGTGCAGCGCGCCACCCCCGCCCAGGTGGAACACGTGGCCCAGGACGTGTGCAGCGCCTGCCTGCGCACCCGCCTGTGGGCAGGCGAGCGCCTGCTGCATTCCTTTCTGGACGGGGTGCCGGGCGGCCTGCCCTGCGCCGAGGCCTGCACCTACGTGGTGGCCGAGATCCGCGAGGAAGTGAGCGGAAAGCGCGGCGCTGGCAGCGGCCACAGCCACGACCACTGAGGGTCAAGACAAAAGGCCGCCGGCTCCTTTCTGAAAGAGGAGCCGGCGGCCTTTGGCATGGCCTAGTGGTCTGATGGAGAAAAACATTGACAGTTGGAATTGAGAGGAAGAAGCTGGGGGCGGAGGTGTCGCATGGCCCGCCAGCCTCGTCCACCACACATCGTCCTGACCCCCGAAGAACA
>NZ_JAHRBL010000030.1 GCF_019693445.1 Deinococcus aquaedulcis
CGGATCCCGCCCCCGCCGGCTATGAGCGGCTGACGCACTACAGGTACGACAACGACAACCAGTTGATCACCCAGGTGCAGGCGGCGGCGTCGGGGCAGGGTCGGTCGAACGACCTGCTCTCGTCGGATGCGAGTTATAGCTACGGCGAGGTACAGAAGAGCATCTCCTACACCCGCCATGAGCTGGCCAGTATCAGCGGGCAGGTCGTGGGCGCCAACAGCCTCATCTCTGAGGTCCGGTACGTTAACGGCGCGCCGCAGCGCATATACCATACGGGCCTGGACGTGTACGGGCGTGTGGGCACAACCAACCTCTACCGCAACACCGACCCCACCCCGTACAAGACCGTGAACTACGGCTACTCCGCGGACGGCACGAACCGCTGGCTGGTGTATCCCAGCAACATCACCGTCGTGTCCTACGACACTGGTCGAACGGTCAAGCAGTATGGGGACCTGCCCGCCTGGAAAACCAGCAACGGCGTGCAGACCGACTACATCTATGACGAGTACGGGCATGTCGCCCGTGAGTCGGTTCATCGCTCACACGTGTATGCCTGGGAAGGCAGCACGGCCAAAGTGGCTGACCGGCTCCAC
Organism: Deinococcus aquaedulcis; assembly: GCF_019693445.1. Taxonomy (NCBI): domain Bacteria; kingdom Thermotogati; phylum Deinococcota; class Deinococci; order Deinococcales; family Deinococcaceae; genus Deinococcus; species Deinococcus aquaedulcis. The sequence goes on from NZ_JAHRBL010000030.1 coordinate 597, forward strand.
TGGAAGATGTACAACGGCTTCGGGCAACCCGTGTGGGAAAACCTGTGGGAGTACCAGCCGGAGACGGGGGCCTCGCCGCAGCTGATCAGTCGGCAGTGGCATTACTACAACTCCGGGGAACTGAATGCCTCCTGGGACGGCACGCCCGACAACATGACCGATTACCGGTACGCGGACAGTGGCACCAATCTGGGCCGCGTGACAGAGATTGTCCAGGGCATCGGGAACTGGAACTACTTCGGAATTGCCACGCAGCGCAAGCACACCCGCATTGGGTATGACGCCTACGGTCGGCCCAACAGCACCATCGTGGATGGGCAGTTTGAAACCAAGACGAAGTACGACACGCTCGACCGCCCCGTGGAGGTCAATGAGCCAAACTGGAGCAAGACCACGACGACCCGCTATGGCCTGACTGGTAAACCCTGGGTGGAAAGCCATTACCTGAATGATGGCAAGACGTTCAACATCATTCATCATGTGGATTCATTGGGGCGCGAGTATCAAACCGACACGCCTGATGGCACGGTGCGGACGTACTACGATGCGTTTGACCGGCCCATCAAGATCACGGACAACCGCCTGACGATGAACGGTGGGGACGCGGACCGCAGCACGTACTTGAAGTACGACACGGCCGGCAACCTGATCAAGAAACTCAGCCCCGTGATGACGAGTGCTGCGGGTCAGCCCTACACGGATGCCCGCCGGCCATACGAGTACTACGAGTATGACGTGCTTGACCGGCAGACCGCGAAAGCGAAGCTAATCACGGGCAACGCCATCAGTCCGCTGAACATCGAGTGGCCCAGCAATGCCAATGCCACCTGGGTTCGGACACAATACGACGCGTGGGATCGCCCGACGCTAGTCACCGACCAGGACGGGTACCAGACGAAGCTGACGTACGACAACAGTGACAATGTCGTCACTACCGAGCAACAGGTATGGACGAAGAATGCCGATGCCGAGCCCCAGTACGCTCAGGCGCACCAGGGCTTTGACTGGGTCACGACGCGCATGGCGCATGACGGCAACGCTCGGCCCTTGCAGGCGGTGGATGCCCGTGGGAACAGCAAGCGGACGCAGTACAACATCTTTGGCACCACCGCCGAGATTGACGAGCGGGGCATCACGACCAAGCAGTACACCTACACGCCGGACGGCTTGCAACAAGCGACGCTGGAGCCCGATAACGAGCCAGGCGCCGTGATGGTGACGACCGAGTACCGCGAGTACACCACGCGGCAGTTCCCTGCGCGCATCTACCGCGCGCACATGCACACCCAGGCGGGGCCGGGTGTAGGCGCCGTGACGGATTATGTCTATGATCACGCGGGCCGGCCGGTGAGCACGACCCTGCCGCCGGATGCGAGTGGCACCCGAGCGACGGTCACGCAGAGCTACCACAGCAGCGGGCAGGTCAAGAGCGCGACAGATGCCAACAGCTTCCCGACGCGGATGGAGTACGACTGGGCGGGACGCCTGATTGCTAAGCATGAAGACGCGCGTCCTGGCAACCAGACGGATGCGAACGCGGGGCTCTCAGGTGGCTTGCACAGCACCTATGCCTACGATGCGAGCGGCAACCTGATCAAGAAGGACGAACGTGGGCTGATCACCGAGTACAAGTACAACTCGCTGGGCAAAGTCATTAGTGAAAGCCGGCCCCGCGTGGGGGAAGGCACCGGTACGCAGTGGAAGCTGACCACCTACCGCCTGGACGGCCTGCCGACCGCGAAGACGAGCTACAACTACCAGGGCAACCTGGCGAGCATTCCCGATGTGGTGGACCCATGGGATAGCCGCATTTCGCACAGCACGGGCAACATGACGATGCCGTGGTACTACGCCCGGGGCATTCAGATTGGGGAAGTCTCCTGGGGTGAGGGGCACAGTTGGGAATACACCAAGACCACCTTCGTCAACGGCCTGGGGCAGCAGTATTTCCGCAAGTTCTGGGGCAATGGGGGCATCTACAAGATTCAGCAGTATGCCAACGGGGCCGAGACGGGCTACACCAACTACTGGTCATTCAAAACCTTTGACCAGAATGGCAACGTGACCAGTGCCTGGGATACCCCAACGAACGCCGATAACAATGCGCCGCTGGACGCCAGCCTGAAGCAGAACAGCTTCAGCTACCAGTACAGCCCCAGCAACAAGGAAATCCGTCAGGACCGCGATATCCGCGTCCGCCAGCAGAGCAAGGTCGCGGGCAACAACCTGACGCAGTACCACGGCGGCAATAACGGGGTGTATCTGGCGGCCAGCGTGGCGACCACCACGACGTCGTACACCGAGCGCGACCAGATCGAGAAGAGCACCACCACGGATAATGTGCCCTACTTGAGCGGCAACACGGTTCCGCGTCAGGATGAGCTGGGTCATGTGACCACGCGTCACCAGCGCTACAGCTACTTCTATGACGGCCGCGTCTGGAACAGCTGGTCTGGTGACGGCGTGACCGACCATGGCTATAAGGGCGTCGAAGCGTACGACCAGCGTGGCCGTGAAACCGTCGTGTATGACAGCACGGGGGGGCGCACCAATGGTGCACCGGGCCGGGTGTACACCACCTATAGCACCGATGGCACGGTCATCAACCGGGGTGAGCAGAACGGCGCGGTCACCTTCACGACGACGATGACCCCAACGATTGGGGGGCTGACAGGCACCAGTCAGGGACCGACAGCCACCAGTCCGACCCAGTTCATCTATGGACAGGGCACGAGCGATGCCTTGCAGAAAGACTACGTGGTGTCTGAGGGTGTGGGGGCGGCGAAGGTCCACAACTATGATGCCTACGGCAATAAGACCTCCACTGTCCGTTCAACAGATAGCTACCAGCTCTACGGCGCAAGCTACAACCTGAACGGCGAGATCACCCAGGAAACCAAGCCAGACGCCTGGGGCAACCAGATGACCCAGTGGTACACCCTGGACTCCCGGGGCAACCGCCTGAATGTCAGTGGTGGGGAAGCCCACGGTTACATCAAGCGCTACGACGCCGATGACCGGGTCACCCAGTTCCATAAACTGAATACCGGCAACTACTGCGGCACCTTTGGGGGCTGCGCTGGGGTGGCCAACCGGTACAACGATTTCCGCTATGACCCGTACGGCCAGCAGGTGCTGAGCAGCACCGGGCAGATTGCGGAGCAGACGAACTCTAACTGGTACGACGAGTTCCAGGTCGACCGTGACTTCAACAGTGTGCATGCCGTGCAGGGCCAGGTGCAGATGACGTTGCGCCGGGCGGGGCTGTTCATGCAGGACTGTGGCTGGAACTGGGGCCGGTATTGCCACCAGTTGAACACGTACAACAGCAACGGCACCCAACTGCGCGAAGCTACGTATTCCATGCTCGACGGCTACAACGATGACACGAGCTGGAGTGGCACCCGACCATTTGCCATTGTGCGTATGGTGACGAGTCTGGATGCGCCCACGCAGTCACTGAGCGATACGTTGAAGGTGAACCCACTGGATGTATTGACCCCCAGCCTGCCGAAACTGGCGGACCCGAGCAAGATCGGTGGTGGCGTGACGCCGAAGGATGAACCTGCACCTGTTCAGACCGGCGCGGATCAGGACAAGAAGCAGACGGTGAGTCCTGAGAAACCGGCCAAGCGGACGGAGGCGCCGAAGGATCAGAAGCAGCCTGAAGGAGCCGTGCTGAGCCTGGAAGTGGAGGCCAACTTCAATGATGGCCAGGGCTTCGAGCAGCCTATCTATGCCGTGCAGCCTCAGGAGAGTTTTGGCGAGTTTGCTCAAGCGTTTCTAAGGTGGGCCAAGGATGTGTCCGACAGGAATGCGAAGAATCTTGAATTGAGAGATTTGTCTGTCGGTGAGCACATGGATGCAGTTTCTGAAGAGCTGCAGAAGAAAGCGGTGGAGATTGCCAAATCTTCTGGCTGGGATCCTTCAATCATTCAGGACATCACTACTGTGAGCGATTCTTTCAGGGATTTAGATCCTGCTGACAGAATGCGCATGCAAACTCTACTGACATACAGAATCTTCGATATATCGAAAGGCTCAAACGCTGATGGGTACTCCCCAGCTGTGAATCAGCACTTCTTGACTGAGCAGCTGCCATATATGGCTGACCGAGCTAAGAAGGCTGATAGCATGGCTCCTAGTGCACTTAAAGCAGCCATCTATGACGGGATTGAGGCAAACCTCCTTCTGGAGAAAAGTGGAAAACTAGACGCGGCCACGAAAGTAGAGAATATCCGTGAGCAAAAGACAGGCATGGGCAAGGAAATGACTGTATATGGAGGCGTGGCTGCCTTTATTGGCGAAATGCTTCTTGCAGACATGTGGCGCATGGCTGTCGATAGCATAGATATGAATGCTCCCGCAGGTAGGTTCTCTTCAAAATCAGCCCCTATACCTTCTGGAAGGCAGAATGGTCTCGTTCAGGTGTTGAATGAGGCTGCAGGGACTATCACTTGTGGGACAAGGCGCTTCCGAAACTCGTTCTCAGCGTCAACGCTTGTCCAAACGCTCTCCGGCTTTGTGGCGATTTCTGCTCTGACTATCGGCACGCCAGTGCTGGCGTTCAATGAAAAGACAGGGGAGAATGGGTACTATCCCATCACCGACGTCATCAGTCATGGAACGAAGGACCAAGGGGTCACACACCTGACCCTAAGCGATCCTGACAATGGGCATAAGCTGGAATTCGTCGAAACCACCCCTGGACATCCCTTCTACGTCACGGAGCGCTCTGACGCTCAGCCTCGGCCCAAGCCAGAGGGGCATGAGGAGTTGAGTGAGAAGTGGGTCGGCGCTGGCCACCTCAAGATCGGTGACAAGATCAAGCAAGCGGACGGCACCATTGGCCTGGTCGCCAACGTCATCAACGTCCAGCAGACCCAGGAAATGTTCAATCTCACCGTCAGTGAGGCCCACACCTACTACGTTGGGAAAGACAGCTGGTTGGTGCATAACGCGTCTACAGGGTTCGATTTCAAAGGAGTTACGTCAGGATCCGACGTTTACAACAAAGGCGTCCACTTTAAAGTGGAATCTATGAAAGGTTTTGAACTTCGTGTCAAGCCCACCAACGATCCAACAAGGGTAATTTTTGAAGCTGTTTTTAGTGGTGACAGAGGGACATCTGCGGAAGCCAAAGCAATTCGGATGGCTCAAGGGGCTTTGGCGAACGATCCTGCATTCAGAAGTCAATTGCTGGATGCTTCTCAAAGAGTTGGCAGTGCACTAAATGGCATCGTCGCCTCTGGAGGCAGAAATGCAGCCGCTGCCCAGAAGATTCAAGTCGAAAACCATTTCCTTCAGAAGAGCCTTGGTAAAATTGTTGATCTACTTGGTGGATGCTGATGAAGATACTAACCCTACTACAGGACTCTGGTACCAATTTTCTCGGTGTGTATGTCAGTCGAGAGATGGTAAAACAGGCTACAAACAGCAGGTTTGAGTGTATAAAAATGCGTAAAGGGGTCTATCAGTGTCAAAATGACAATCTTGTACTCTTCTTTCATGATGATATGATAGATACCATCGAGGTAGTATTGGATCGTTTTCAGCTCTCTGAGTTGATTGAGTGGAATGACTTGCCGCTAGATCGGAACGATGTTATGAGTTGGTTAAAGGATAAAGGGGTTAAGTTGGCATCGAAAAAACCTCATATTAGGAATGGCGACAGTATTTTCACTGCTTCTGGAGCCGAACTAAAATTCACTGACGATAGACTTGAGCGAATTCGATTTACATTTGAATAGAAACTGTTCTAACCAACCCCTTATCACCACCGTCACCCCTAGCTCCATCCTCTCCCGCAACTGAATCTCAACTACCAGTCGCTCCACCCTCCCTCCTGGGAAGTGGGGCGGCCTCTGTATTGCGCCTGCTCAAAGCAGAGGCAGAGCAGACAGCAAGCACCAGAGCGTGATCCTCAGTCGTAGCTGCCTCTTTCGCCAGCCTCTGCAACGCCCTCTCCGACACCGCTGGCTGCTCCGGCAATTGGGGCGGCCAGCACTGTAACTCCTGCTTCAGCCAGCCCTGCAGCACCTGCCATAGCCACTCCCATAGATCGGGCGCGCTTTCCCACCATTTGGCCAAGGAGGACCCTCGCGCGAGGAAGGCGGCCTCGTCTCCATCCCGCACGCTGGCTGCCCACTTTTGATACAGCGGTTGGAATAGCTCCTCGTGCTTGAGCTTCCAGTCCGGGTCGATCCGGCTCCTTCACGCAGGGTTGCCGCTCCCCAATCTGTCTATGCGGCTAGCTGCTGGGCGTGCAGCGTGGTTTCAGCTGCTTCCACCTTCTGTGCTCTGTTACCACAGTCATTCGCCCTCACCTACTTTCGTCGCGGCTACTTTCTGCTCTGGCGTCCCCAATTGAGCCTCGTACTTGCCCAGTTGATACCCCTCCACTGCACCGGGTGACCACACCGGCAACAGTTCCGTCATCTTGTCGTGTTTGGTTTCATCCTCACGGCTCATGAGCTTTCTGGCGTGTTCCAGTCTGTTGTTTGTGCACTCCATCAGCAACCTGCGGAAACAGGCTCACCGGAGCTCTCTTGATAGAGGACACGAACTTCAAAGGTGCTGAGGATAAAAAACTGACCCGCACAAGGCGGGTCAGGGAGGAGAGGTTCGGTTTACTTGGCCTGGAAGGTGCTGTCGTAGCTGATGTTCACCTTCAGTCCATTCAACTGACGGGCCTGCGCAGGCAACTTGAGAGTCTCGCCTGTCTTGGTGCAGGTGAACTCATTGACGGTCAGGCCGTCATTGGGGGGCAGTTGCGAGCTGACCAGCTGAAAGAATGGAGAAACGCTGTCCAGAGCCACTGGACCAAAGGCCCGCTCAGCTTCCTTCACCTTGCCATCCAGCAAGAGGCGATACTTCAGGCTGGCGCTGATATCCTCATTGGTCTTGGCATCCAGAACACGCATGGTCCAGGCAACAGTGGTGCACTTCTCCAGCGCACTTTGGGAAACCAGCACTTCAGTGCCAATACCTCCGAACGGGGCCGGTGCGAAGCGGTGGCAGGCAGTGAGAACAGAAAGGGCCAGCAGGGGGAAAACGTATTTCATAGAGAACCTCATTTATTGGGCCCGGATGCCAATGGCACCCTGGAAATTGCTCCAACGGTTGGTAATGTTAATCCAGCCAACGGTGCCAGGGAAACCTTCTTTGGCGTTGTAGCCTCGGTAATCCTGAGCTTGGTCCTTGTACACGAACACATCGGAGTAACCCACGTGCTCGTAGACGCGGTAAGCGTAAGCCGTGGCCATGTGACCTTCGAAGCCGCCCGAGCCGCCAGTGGCATAGAGGAAGGAGACCGCATGCCCATCGTCGTTCATGGTGGTGCGCACGGCGTCACGGATGTTGTAGGTCCAGCTGTTGAAGTTGAAGAAGGTGTTGCTGGTCTGTACGCCAAAGAGGCCGCTGATGCTGAAGCGAATGCCGCCCGCCAGGGTAAAGCCTGGGCCCAGCATTTCGTTGATGACGGTCTGGCCACCAGCGCCAATCCCATTGGGGGTCACCAGAGTGCCGCCCTGAAATTCGCCTGCCCCGAGCACCTTGTCAATCCAGGGCTCTTTGTAGCCAGCGGGAATGCTGTCGGCGTCCACTGGGCGAGTCACCAGTGAATTCATGGCTTTAAGATTGGTGTACACGCTGCCGCCCTGGTACTTGCTTTCTAATGCTGCACGTAGGCGGCTGTTCGAGGCGTCCGTAAGGGCATTGATATTGACAGCGCGAATGAGACTCAGTGGCACGCAACCAATGCGCGCACCATACAGGCGTTGCCACTCATCCTGCCCTGTGGCGATGCCTCCATGAAACGGATTGAAAAGACGCATGCCCCATTGCGCGCCGTCGGGGAAAGTGCGAGGGTGGTCGAAAGGGTTGTCAGTGGCTTGCTGCTGATTGCCAAAGTCGGCATTGTAACGCGCGGTCCAGGCAGGGGAAGCTGCTGCAGGCCCTTCCAGCTGGTCACCAATGCTCATGGCGGCAGGGCCGTCTAGACCCGACCCGGCGACACCAGCGCGGCTGTTGATCCACCCAAACCAGCCCCGAGAGGCGATATCACTTTCTGAACCCTGGGCCTGAACACTGGCCTCTGGGGCCACGCGCAGAGCAGCGGCAACATTCAGGTTGCCGTCCTGAAGAGCCAACGATTTCACGCTCTGGCCGCCGAGCTGTTCCGCACTCTTGGCGACGCGGGCCCAGGTGGCGTGCATACCCGCGACATCTTCAGGGTGGGCGAAATAGTCAGCTTTCAGCTGGGCATATTCCTCACGCTGAGCAGCAATCGTTTTGTCCGGGACCTTCTGGCCCGTAGAGACATCCCAGAATTGGCCAGCCTGATCTTGCAGGTAGATGAGCTGGCTGTGCGGGCTGACCAGGCGGCGAGCGCCTACACGCTTGGACAGGGCCAGCAGCTGGTCACCGTACGCTTTGCGGAATTCAAAGGCGTACAGGTTGCGGTCAATGCTGGCACCCGTTCCGTACAGCTTGTAGTCATCCTGGGCAGTGCTCAGGGCGTCCCAGAAGGTCGCCCCTTTGGCTGTGGTGCTGCTCACGGTCAGGTAATAAAAAGGATTGCCGTCAAAGTCCTCAACCAGCACGCTGTCAAACTGCACACGGTCCGCATTTTGCGGAGTAATGGTCTGTGATTGCATACCAGCGCTTAAAACCAATGCCTGGCTTTGCAGCAGAGGCACCGACTGCTGGGCGGTCTGCAGATTTACGGTGGGTGCCTGGTTCTGCCCGCAAGCATAGAGGGCCAATGTAAGAGGCAATACAAGAAGCGGAATTTTTTTCATTTTCTTTTCCTTACACAAGGTGATGGCGTCACACTGCAAAACGCAGGGTGAAAAAGATTAAAGACGGCGGTTGATGGAAACAACCGGCTACGGCGACGCAGTCATTGCGCGTCGTCGCATGAAGTAGCGTTGAGCCTTCTCATGCGGGGGTCAGTTTATACCGCTTCAAGAAAGCGTCAAGCCAAATTTGACCGGGTAATCCAGAGCGTCTTCTTCGGCTGGAAATGCGCGTTCAGAACGCAGAAAATAAGGAAGCCTACCTCCACAAAAGAGCGGAAACGAGACCAGAGTTATCTTAATTTAGTCTTAATCTTTTGCCGTCTCTTAGTTCGGCGATGAGGCTGACGCGGCCTATCTACACCAATTCCTGTTCCCGTTCACCCCACCCCGTACACTGCCGCTATGTTGAGCGCCCACACCAACCTTCTTCTTTGTTGGGGGCGTTGAGCGCAGCCCAGCGTTCGCGTACGTCGCCCCCGGCCCAGACACAGGTGCCGGGGGTGTTCTTGTTCAGGGGGGAAATATGGGAATGACGATTGCCGAGAAGATTCTGGCCGCCCACAGCGGACACGACCATGTGGTGCCCGGCCAGCTCATTGAGTGCCGCACCGACTGGGTGCTGTGCCACGAGATCACCACCCCCGCCGCCCTGCGCATGCTGGAAGAACGCGGTATGGATCAGGTCTTCAACCCCGACCAGATCGTGGCCGTGCCGGACCACTCCGTGCCCGCTATGAACATCAAGGCCGCCAAGATGTACCAGAAGCTCAAGGGCTGGGTGCAGGAAAAAGGCATCAAGCACTTCTTCGACGTGGGGCGCGGCGGCATTGCCCACGTGGTGCTGGAAAACACGGGGCTGATGAAACCTGGGCAGACCCTGGTCAGTGGCGACAGCCACACCTGCAACGCCGGGGCGCTGGGCGCCTTTGCCACAGGGGTGGGCTCCACCGACCTCGCCGGGGCCATCTATGCAGGCAAGGTTTGGTTCAAGGTGCCCGAAACCATGCTGATCCGCGTGACCGGCCAGACGCAGCCGGGGGTAACCCCCAAGGACATCGTGCTGGAGGTCATCAAGCGCATCGGGGCCGACGGCGCGAACTACATGGCGATGGAGTGGGTCGGCGACTACATCGACGCGCTGGACATGGAGGGCCGCTTCACCCTCACCAACATGGCGATTGAGGCAGGCGGCAAGACCGGCATCGTGGCGGTGGACGACACCACGCGGGCCTACATGGCGGCGCGCGGCGTTACGCCGGACGAGTACACCGAATACCACTCCGACCCGGACGCCACTTACAAGGTGGTGGTGGAGGTGGACGCCAGCGCCGTGGAGCCCACCGTGGCCTACCCGCACATTCCCAGCAACGGGCGCGTGGCCGGCAGCGACCGTATTGCGGTGACGCACGCCTACGTGGGCAGTTGCACCAACGGCCGCATCAGCGACCTGCGCGACGTGGCGCGCATTCTGCGGGGGCGGCGCATTGCCGACGGCGTGCAGATGATCGTGGTGCCGGCCACCCAGGCCATCTGGAAGCAGGCGGCCCAGGAAGGCCTGCTGGAGGTCTTCGTGGACGCGGGCGCCAGCGTGAGCTACCCCAGCTGCGGCGCCTGCCTGGGCATGCACTCCGGGGTGCTGGGGCCGGACGACGTGTGTATCTCTAGCTCCAACCGCAACTTCGTGGGCCGCATGGGAGACCCCTCGGCGCAGATTTACCTCGCCAGCCCTGCCACGGTGGCCGCCAGCGCCATTGCGGGCTTCATCAGTGATCCGCGTGAGTACAACACGGAAGCGGCGGACTGAGATGAGGCGCGCTGTCCGCCCTTCAGGGCCCCACGGTCTAAGCTAACCGCTATGGGAGAAGCCAAACGCCGCAAACAACTGGGCCTGATGCCGTCCGTGCATCCCTTTGAAGCGCAGATGGACGCCGAGGGGACGCTGACCTTCAGCCGGGCGCCCGAAGACGCGGGGCTGCGCCGCCAACTGGAAGCGGCCCTGAAACTGGCCCACCCGTATGGCGAGGCCTGGAACAGTGCCTACCGCACCCGGCTGGTCATGCACGGGGGTGTGGACCGCTTTCTGGACACCGCCGAGGACGTTGAAACCATTCCGGTGCCGGCCTACCGCCGCTTTGTGGGCGAACTGGCTCTGGGCGCGCAGCCCGAGGACCGTGACCTGCGCCTGGAGGGCGGCCGGGTGCGCGTGCGCGAAGAGCAGCACTCCTTTGACGGCGAGAAGTGGCAGGGCTTCCCCAGCAACGCCGACCCGCGCCGGGCCATGCAGTACCTTCTGCAGCACCCAGCCGCCCGCCTGCAGGGCGAGGTGGTGACCACCTTCCGCGCCGAGGTCTGGCGGGAGGGCCGCGTGGACCTGGACCCCGAGCCGCCCGCCGACCTGCTGGAACCCCTGGAGGTGCTGGCCCGCGAGTGGTGCGGCCAGGACGACGCCGAGTGGCTGGACCTGCATAAAGACGCCCTGGACGACGACAGTGCCCAGAGCCCCCAGGCCAAGCGCGTGACCTTTGAGTTGCGCCGCCCCGCACCCCTGCAGTCCCCCATGAGCCTCGCCTTTGCCACCCTGGGCAATGTGGAGGTGACCCCGGCGGCCGGCGGCGCGGGCTACACGCTGGACGGCGAAACCTGGGTCTCCTACGAGGACGGCGAGGCGGTAGAAGACGGCCTGCCACCCGAACTGGCGCAGATTTTCGACCTGGAGACGGTGGCGGTGACCGTGCATGCCGACGGCCGCATTGAATGGGATGAGGGCGAAGTGCCGGAAGAAGATCACGAGCGTCTGCGCACCGAACTGCGCGAGGCCACTGGCGCGGGCGATCCCGCTGCCTGGGCCGCGTGGACCACCGAACTCCTCACCTCCACTTTTGCTGAAGAGCTGCAGGTGCCGGGCGACCAGACCCTGCCTGTACCCGTGGCCGTGCGCCTGGACATTCCCACCGACGCCCTGCGCGACCCCGACCCCCTGGCCCAGACCTTCATGGAGTCCGAGGTGAGTTTTGACGGCGCGGCGTGGCGCGACCTGTACGACGAAGAATTGCCCGAAGAACTGCGCGCCTTCGCCCCCGGAGACGCCTGAGATGACCCTGGGCGGCCTGTTCACCCTGGGCGCCGCCCTGTGGGCCGCCTGGGTGGGCTACGGCCTGTGGCGCTGGCGAGCCGCCCGGGATCAAACCCTGCTGAGCAGCGTGCTGGTGGGCATTCCGGCCGCCCTACTGATCCGCTCCACCCTGGCGGAATCGGGCATGTGGTCCCACCTGCCGGTTCCCTACACGCTGCTTCTCTGGCCGCTGCTGTGGCTGCTGTGCCTGATCGCGGCCATCTTTCTGCGCCGCGAGCGCCCGGCCATGTGGCCGGTGCTGGGCCTGCCCGCCACGGGGCTGCCCACCGCCCTCCTGGCCTTTCTCGACTCTGTTTAAGGAGCTCCCTATGCCCACGGTTCACGTCTTTGGCCGCAACCACATCAACACCGACGAGATCATTCCCGCCCGCCACCTCACCACCGACGTAGAGGCCGAACTGGCCAAATACGCGATGGAGGACTACGACAAGGACTTCGTGGGGCGGGTGCAGCCGGGCGACATCATCGTGGCGGGGGCGGATTTTGGCTGCGGCTCCAGCCGCGAGCATGCGGTGTGGGCCCTGCGCGGCGCGGGGGTGGCGGCCGTGATCGCCCCCAACTTCGCGCGCATCTTTTACCGCAACGCCATCAACAACGGCTTCCTGGCCCTGGAATGCGAGGGGATCGTCGAGGCCTTTCAGGACGGCGACCCGGCCGAACTGGACCTGACGGGCGGCACCGTCACGAACACCCGCACCGGGCAGACGCTGCGCTTTGTGCCGGTCCCCCAGTTCGCCCTGGACGTGCAGAAGGCCGGCGGCTGGCTGGAATACATGAAAGAGGGTGCCGGTCGAAGCGTGTAGCGTTTTTATCCCTTCCCACAGCCCACAACCCACGCCCCACATCCCCCAAAAAGGAGCTTTCCATGCCCAAGATCATCACCCTGCCCGGCGACGGCATTGGCCCCGAAGTGACTGCAGCGGCCGCCCAAGTGCTGCACGAAGTGGCGCCCGACGTGACCACCGAAGAACACGCCATCGGCGGCGGCGCCTTTGAGGCCCACGGCGACCCCTTTCCCCAGCGCACCCGCGACGCCCTGCAGGACGCCGACGCCGTGCTGCTGGGCACCGTGGGCGGCGCGCACGACAGCCCCTGGAACCGCCTGCCCCGGCACCTGCGCCCGGAATCCGGCCTGCTGGCGCTGCGCAAGGCACTGGGGTGCTACGCCAACCTGCGCCCGGTGCGGGTGCAGCCGGGTCTGGAACACCTTTCGCCCCTCAAACCCGAACTGGCGCGGGGGGTGGACATCCTGATCGTGCGCGAGCTGCTGGGCGGCATCTACTTCGACGGGGACCGCCGCATTGAGGGTGATACGGCCTACAACACCATGCGCTACACCACGACGGAAGTGGAGCGGGTGGCCAAGGTGGCCTTCTGGGCCGCCGAGCAGCGCAAGGGCCGCGTGACCAGCGTGGACAAGGCGAACGTGCTGGAGGTCTCCGAGCTGTGGCGGCGCGACGTGCAGGCCCTGCGGGACCGCGAGTACCGCTCCATTCACCTGAACCATGAATACGTGGATTCGGTGGCCATGCTGATCGTGGCCAATCCCAGCCGGTATGACGTGATCGTCACGGAGAACCTGTTCGGAGACATCCTGTCGGATCTGGCCGCCGTGATTCCTGGCAGCCTGGGCCTGATGCCCAGTGCCTCGCTGGGCGACGGCGCCGGGCTGTTCGAGCCCATTCACGGCAGCGCGCCGGATATTGCGGGTCAGGGCATTGCCAACCCGGCCGCCGCCATTCAGAGTGCCGCCATGCTGCTACGCCACAGCCTGAAACGCCCTGACGCCGCCAATCAGGTGGACCGCGCCGTGGCCCTGGCCCTGCGCCAGTACCCCACCCGCGACCTGGGGGGGCAGGCCGACACCCAGACCTTCACCCGCGCGGTCCTGCGCGCCCTGGAAACCTCGCCAGCGGTGGGGTGAGGGGGCGGGAGGCGGGAAGCAGGAAGCGGTGCGCGGGAGAGGGAAGTGGTGAGTGGGAAGTAGGGAGTGGGAACAGCGCAGGAGAAGGCGGCGCGCGTTGTGGTGCTTTTGAAAGTAGAACCTTCTGGGCTGCACCAAGACGCCCTGCCCCTCTACCACCCAGGTCCAGACGAGGCCGTCGTGCCCGAAGGGCGCGGGCCATTGCGCTGGGGCGGAGGATGGCGTCGAGGCCAGACACGTCACTTGGTCGAGCAACCCCAGCCAACCCCAGTAAAAACTCTTGCCCAGCGCAGCGCCGCTCCCCCTGTCACCAGGTTCCAGGCGCGTGAGTCAAACCAGCGGCAACGCGCAGGCCGCCCTGCGCGGCGAAGTCGTCTCCCCTCTGGGGTAGGGGGCTGGGGGGGTGGGGCAAACGTCCGCAGCTTCACCAAACCACCCCCCACCACCGGCCCAAGCCTGGATCCTTCTCCTGCGTCCCACGTAACGGCCCTCCTGTTCCCCAACCCACCCACTCCCCCATCCTGAGCCCATGACTGGCCCCATCACCTTCCCTGCCCCCGGCCGCATTCCCTACCCCGGGGGCTGCGTGCTGGAACCGGCCCCCTACGCGCTGGACTGGCTGCTGCGCTGGTCAGCAGATGTCACAGTAGAGGACCGCGTCTATCCCCAGACCCCGGTGGTCCCGCTGCTCCAGGCCCTCCTGCGCGACCCGGCAGCCCACGGCATCACCCAGGCCGACGCCGAGGACGCGCGGGACCGCTTTCTGGCGCTGGCCGGGCCCGCCCTGGAAGCGGAGGGCGGCTGCACCGAGTGGCTGGCGCGTGAATTGCGGGGCGCGTGAATTGGACAGCACCCCCTGGAACGAACTGGAATGGCGATGCCCACAGCCCCTCATTGCCCTGAGCGCTCCCCGGGGCCAGGATGAGTGACGCGTGGCTGGAGCGCCTGCCGCCGCTGATCCCGCAGCCCGGCGAGACCCGGCGCGCCCTGGTGGCCCGCACCCTGCGCGAAGCGGCGGCGCGCGGCCTGGTGCCCGAGGGCACGCGCCTGCCCGGCCACCGCCGGCTGGCCGAGGCCCTGGGGGTGTCGCGCAACACGCTGGTGGACGCCCTGGACCAGTTGCAGGCTGAAGGCTATGTGCGCGCCCAGGGCCGCAGCGGCACGGTGATTGCCGCGCCGCCCCTGGGGGCCGCCGCGCCGCGCCCGGCGACCCTGCCCCTGAGCCGCTGGGCACAGCGGGCCCTGAGTGGGCAGGTCGAGGAAGCCGGCGGCCCCTTTGCCGTGGATTTCCGTGTGGGCCAGCCGGTTCCCGAGCTGTACCCCGAACGCGCCTGGACCCAGGCCCTGGCCCGGCGCGCCGCCGACCTGCCCGCCCACGAGGACGCCGGCAGCCTGGGGCCGCTGACCACCCGCCGCGCCCTGGCCGCCCACCTGAACGCCGAACGCGGCGCGCAGGTCACGCCCGACATGGTGATGCTTACCGGCGGCACCCAGAGTGCGCTGGACGCCCTGGCCCGCGTGTTCCTGGAACCGGGACGGATCGCCGCCGTGGAAGACCCCACCTATCCGGGCGCGCGCGCGGCGCTGGCCGCCACCGGGGCAGAGGTGGTGCCGGTGCCGGTAGACCCCCACGGGCTGCAACCCGGGGGCCTGCCGGCGCGCGCCACCCTGGCCTACGTGACGCCCGGGTGCCAGTACCCCACGGCCGCGCCCCTGGGGGCCGCGCGGCGCCAGGCCCTGATTGCCTGGGCGCGCGGCGCCGGGGCCTTCATTCTCGAAGACGACTACGCCGCCGACCTGCACCACACCGGGCGCCCGCCTGCCGCGCTGCAGGGGCTGGCCCCCGAACAGGTGATCCTGCTGGGCAGCTTCAGCAAGAGTCTGGCGCCGGTCACCCGCAGCGGCTTTCTGGTGGCTCCGCCCGAGGTGCTGCGCGTGCTGGCCGCCACCCGTCCCCTCACCGACCGCTTTCCGGGGCGCCTGGACGCCCTGGCCCTGGCCGACGTGCTGGGCAGCGGCGCCTACAGCCGTCACCTGCGCCGCGCCCACGAGGTGATTGCCCGGCGCCACGGGGTGCTGCGCGCGGCCCTGGCTGCTGCGTTGCCCGGCTGGCATCCAGCGCCTGCCACGGCGGGCCTGCACCTGTACCTGCCGCTGCCCCCCGGCTGGACCGAGGCCGAGGTGCTCGCCCGCGCGGCCCGCTCTGGGGTGGGCCTCAGCCCGGTGGGGCCCCTGGCCCAGGGGCCTCATCCACCCGCGCTGCTGCTGGGCTTTGCGCATTTGCCGGAGGGGGCGCTGCGCGACGGCGCCGCGCGGCTCGCGGCGGCCCTGGGGGGCGGGCCAGGGCGCGGCTAGCCTGTTGGGGGGGAGCATCTTCACGCGGCGCTCAGACGGGGTACACTCAGGGGAATGCGGTTGCTGATTGCTGCTCTGGCCCTGGTCCTGACGCTGATGTACTTCACGTTCGGCCTGCGCTTCGGCTACGTGACGCTGACGCCCACCTACATGCTCAACGCCACAGGTGAAAGCCGCTACGGCTTTAACGCCTTCGATGACAAGCAGACCCTGGGTGTGCGCGGCGCGTGCCATGTGGACCGGGGCACTGTGACCCTGCGCCTGCTGGACCCCCGGGGCGTGCAGGTGGCCGGCCAGGTGTGCCCCAAGGGCGACTGGGGCCTGAACGTGCTGGCCAACGGCGCGCAGGGCAAATACGAACTGGTCGTGGAATACAGCAAATTCAGCGGCAAGCTGGACATCAAAGAGGCCCGGCAGTAAGGGGCGGGGTTGATGGGTCGTGGCTGAAGAAGAGTTCAGCCGAATTTAGTCGGGCAGGGGAGAGGCGCTTCTGCTGCATGGGTCCAGAATGACGCTGAGCTGAGCATTGCCTCGCGGCGTCGAAACAGACTTCTCGTCAACGGGTTTTGTTGGGCCGGACTGGGCAGAAGGCTATGGGCTCCTGCCTTCCTGCCCATCCTCAACGCCCCGCCACAGCCCTCATCGCTGGACAGGCGCGGACTCCCTCCACCCTCCCGTATACCCCGAATGCACTACCGTGCCGGGCGTGTCTGTGCCTGCCCCGTCTGCTCTCCCCACTGCGCCCCAGGGCAGCACCCGCGAACTGCTGCGCCTGGCGGGGCCGCTGATGCTCTCGAACCTCGCCTACACGGCGGTGGGCTTTACCGACACGCTGCTGATGGGCCGTCTGGGCGTCGTTGAGGTGGGCGCCGTAGGGTTTGCCAGCCTGTGCCTGCTGACGCTGGTGCTGCTGCTGCGCGGCAGTCTGAACACCGCCGCCACCTTTGTGGCCCGGGCGCTGGGCGCGGGCGACCCGGCCGGGGTGCGCCGCTGGGCCAGCGTGTTTCTGTCGTGTGGCCTGCTGGGGGTGCCGCTGGCGCTGGTGGCGCCGTGGTTGCTGGACGCCCTGTTCGCCCTGCTGCGCCCCGACCCAGAGATCGCCGCTGTGGCGCGCACCTACGCGCACATCCGCGCCTGGGAGATTCCGCTGGTGATGCTGGGCAGCGCCGCCCTGTCGGTGATGGTGGGGCTGGGCAACACCCGCACGCCCATGCTGCTGGCGTGGCTGGTGGTGGCCGTGAACGCCGCGCTGGCGGTGCTGTTTGTCTTTGGCCTCGGCTGGGGGGCGGCGGGGGCCGCCTGGGCCGCCGTGCTGGCGGTGGGCCTGCAAAACGCGCTGGCAGTGGTGCTGCTGCGCCGCCTGCATGGCCCGGCCTACGGCCCCTTCCGGCTGGTGCGGCCCACGCGGGACGAGTGGCGCCGCCTGGGCCGGGTCAGCCTGCCGGCCGGCGTGACCGAACTGGCCGAAGTCAGCGCCTTTACGGTCTTTCAGGGCGTGATCTCGCGGCTGGGGCCCACCGAACTGGCGGCGTCGCAGATTGCCAACCAGCTGGCCAGCCTGGGCTTTTTGCCGGCGTTCGCGCTGGCCTCGGCCACGGGGAGCCTGTTGTCGCGGGCGCTGGGGGCGGGCCGCCCGGACATTGCCACCCGCATCGGCTGGCGCGGGGCCGGGGTGGCAGCCGCCCTGATGGGCGTGCTGGGCGCCCTGTTCCTGCTGATTCCCGGGTCCCTGATCGGCCTGTTTAACCGCAGCCCCGAGGTGCTGGCCCTGGGGACCACCGTACTGGCGATCATGGCGGCCTATCAGGTGCTGGACGGCGTGGCGATTGTGCTGGGCGGGGCACTGGGCGGCGCGGGCGACACCCGCTTTCGCCTGCTGGTGACCCTGGCGGGCGCGTGGCTGGTGATGGTGCTGGGCGCGTGGTGGCTGGCCCCCCGCTACGGCGTGGCCGGCGCGTGGGGCTCAGCACTGCTGTTTCTGGTTTTTGCCGCCGGGGCGTATGGCTGGCGGTTTGCCTCGGGCCGCTGGCAGCGATTGAAGGTGTAGAGGAGATGAGGTAGGACGGGGCTCCCCACCCGCTGGACTGAACTGTGCCCTGCGGTGGATTGGCCTCGCATGGGGGCCGGTTCCGCCCTGGGGTGAGTAGGCAGGCCTTCCTGTCGTTCGCCCCACCACGGTTGGGGGTCGCCCGGGGCCACGCGGAGGGCTGCTGTCAGATCTGCTCAGGGCGGTGGTAGGTCAGCCTCCCTCCGTCCCCTCGTTCAAACGCGGCAGCGCCTTAGCGACCTCCGCCAGGCGGCCTTGTGTCCGCGCAAAAGTGGCCACCACCGGTGCGTGGTCGGATGGGCGCTCGTGGTGGCGGGGGGCCGTGTCCACCACGCAGCTCTGGCACTGGGCGGCCAGGGCGGCCGACACCAGAATGTGGTCAATGCGCAGGCCCCAGTTACGCGCCAGGGCCAGGCGGCCGTAGTTCCACCAGCTGAACACGCGCTCGGGCTGGTCGTGCAGCCGGAAGGCGTCGTGCAGGCCCACCGCCAGCAGGGCGCGAAAGGCCGCCCGTTCAGGTTCACTCACCAGCACCTGTCCGGCCCAGCGCGCCGGGCTGTGCACGTCGCGGTCTTCGGGGGCCACGTTGAAATCGCCCATCACAGCCACGCGGTCATGCTCTGCCACCTCGGCCGCCAGCCAGTCGCGCACGGCGGCCAGCCAGTCCAGCTTGTAGGTGTATTTGGGCGAATCCAGGGCCTGTCCGTTGGGCACATACAGGCACACCACCCGCACCCCGCCCGTGGTGGCGGCCAGCACCCGCCGCTGGTCGTCCGCTAGGCCCGGCACGTCCGCCTGCACGTCTTCCAGCGGCTGCCGTGAGAGCAGCGCCACCCCGTTGTAGGTTTTCTGGCCGGAAAAGGCGGCGTGGTAGCCCAGTGCCTCCAGCTCAGCCACCGGAAAAAGTGGGTCTTCCACCTTCGTTTCCTGCAGTGCCAGCACGTCGGGGGCCTGCACCTCCAGCCACGCCAGCACCTGCGGCAGCCGCACCCGCAGCGAGTTGACATTCCAGGTGGCCAGCTTCAGGTGGCCGCTCATCCCAGCAGCCGGCGCAGGCCCCGGCGGGGGGCGGGAAAGCGGGCGGCCTGCACCTGGGCGGCGAACTCTTCCATGGTGTCCTGCAGGGCGCGGGCCTCGCGCAGCAGGGCGGCGGCCACGCCCTGCACCTGACCGTCGCGTTCCTGTTCCCAGTGGCTCAGCACGCGCTCGTTCAGGCGGGCGTGATCGGGGCTGGTCACGTCGCGCGGGGGGCTCAGGCGGTCGCGGGCCGCTTCTAGGTAGGCCACCCGGTCGGCGGCGCGGGCGGCCTCGTGCCAGCCGCCCTGGGCCTTCAGGGCCGCCACGCGGGCGGCCAGCCGTTCGCGTTCCAGCACCGTTCTGGCCCGCTCGCGGCCCTGAATCAGCGCGGCCCCGGCGGCCATGCCCACCAGCGCCAGGGTGAACACCAGCAGCGACCAGTGCTGCGGGGTCTGGGGCCCCTCGGGCGCGGCGCTCAGGTCGGTCAGCTGGCCCTGCTGCGCGGCGTTGGCGGCGATTTCCTGGGTGGTGCGCAGAATGCCGTCCCAGTTCAGGTAGCCTTCCACCCCCAGATACAGCGCCGTGACCAGCACGATCCCGCCGATGTACGCCCCGGGCCGCGCCATACCGGGCGTGCTGGCAGCCAGCTTGGCGCGGTAGGCCAGTTCGTCCACCAGCCACAGCAGCAGCACGCTGAACATCACGCCGGCGGTCAGCGCGATCAGGGTCAGGTACAGGCGCGACTCGGGGTTGAACAGCAGGTTGATGGACACGCCGCTGATCACCCCCACGAAGAATTTGCTGAACACCGCAAAGCCGTTGAACACCCGCTTGGAGGCACTTTTCTGTTCCGGTGGGCGCACAGCGTGGCCCTCGGCGGCCAGACCAGTCACCGCCTGCTGGGTGTAGAAGTCCTCGGCCGTGGCCGTGTCGGGCCGGACCCCCGCGCGGCTCAGGGCCTCAAAGCGTTCGGCGCGCGCCTGCTCAATGGCGGCGGTGGCCTGCTCGTAGGCCCGCTCCACGCCGCTGCTGGCGGCGTTCATGAACGCGAGGTGCTCCTGCTGCCGCGCCCAGCTGGTGCGTACACCCACGCCGGTTTCGGCCAGCACCCGGTTGAGGGTGGTGCGGGCCAGCTCGAAGTTCACCCGGTACTGCTCCACATTCAGGGCCAGCAGCCGCGCCCGCGAATTCAGCGCGGCGCGCGAGGCGTCATCGGGCACCAGTTGCAGTTCGCCGCGCAGGTCTGCCAGCAGGTCGCTGAAGTGCGCAGGGGTCAGCACCGGCATGAAGCCCTCGGCGGCCAGCGGCTCGGGGCGGGGCAGGGCAGGTTCGTAGGTGCGGGGGTCGAACTCGCCCGGGTCGCCCGGGGTCGGCGGGGGTGGGGCCGCCGCTTCGGCTGGGGGCGGCGCCGGGGTCTCCTCGGCAAATTCCAGGTTCACGTCGCCCAGGTCGGGCCCGCTGAGGGTCACGCGCGACAGGGGGCGCATCTCTGGGGGCAGAGGGTGGTCATCTGGGTGGCGGCTCATCGCCGGGCCCCCTTCACCGCGTTGGCAAAGGTGGGGTACACGTTCGAGAGGTCGTAGGCGCCTGCCAGCAGCAGCCGCTTGTCCCGCGCCGGGCTCCCCAGCGCCTTCACGAACGCGTCGCGGATAGAGGCGCCGCCCGTGCCCGGCTCTGGGCTGAGGCCCGCCACGAACAGGGCGCGCGTTTCGGTCCTCTTCAGCAGCCCGCTGACCGTACTGCCCAACGCGGCGCGCTTCGGATCGTCCAGCAGGGCGCCGTCGGTGAACAGCACCACCACGTCGCCTACCCCGGCCGTCTGGGCACTGCGCTTGGCGGCGTGGGCCAGCCCGGCGGTGATGGCGCTGCCCTTGCCGGTGCAGGGCTTGGTCAGCGCCGCCGTGTAGCGCAGGATGTCCGCGCGGGCCATGCGGGCGCCGTTTCTGGAATTGAACTGGAAATCGGCCACCGTCTGCACGCCTTCGCAGATGCGCAGCAGGGTCAGGGTGTCGCCGGAGCGCAGCTGGTTAAGCAGCACGCTCTGCGAGAGCAGCCGGGCCTGCTCGGCGTACTTGTAGGCGGGGTTCTTGCTGGATCCGGTCATGTCCACCGCCACGGTCAGGTGCAGCGGCGGCGTGGAGAGGCCCAGCAAGCTGGAGGCACTGGCGGGCGCGGGCAAAAGCAGGGGGAGCAGGGCAAGTGGCAACATGGTCAACCTCGAAAAAGGGCGCTCAGGGCGCGCCCGGGGGCGCGGGATTGCGGGGCTTGAGGCCAGCGAGCGGCACAGCGGCGCCGCCTACCCGGGTGACGCCGGGCGGCGGGCTCAGTGACTGGCGGTCGTGGGGAAGGTCACGCAGCAGGGCCACCTCGCGGCAGGCAGTCTGCTGGCGGTACAGGGCCACGGGCACGCTACGCTCGCCTGCTGGATCGCCCAGCCACACGGCCATGGCGTACTGCGGGGTCACGGCGGCGCACCACGTGTCGTTCACGTCGTCGGTGGTGCCGCTCTTGGCGCCCAGGGGCACGGCGCGGCCGGTCAGGCGCTGGGCCAGCGTGGCGCGCAGGAACGGCACATGCGAGGCGCGGTCGTTCACGGCGCCGGTCAGCAGGTCAAAGGTCTGGTAGGCCACCACCTCGTCCCACAGCGGGGCGCACTCGGCGCGGGGCAGCGGAAGGGGCCGCCCGGCGCGGTCATAGGCTTCGGCCAGCAGGTGCGGCGGGCACAGCTGCCCCCCCCCGGCGAAGCTGGCGTAGGCGGCGGCCACGGTCAGCGGCGCGGCCCGGAAGGTGCCCAGGGCCGGGCTGGAACGGTTTTCGGGGTCCGGGCGATAGCCCAGGCCCAGCAGCAGCCGGCGCAGGCCTTCCTCGCGCGGGGTGCCCACCTGTACGGCCACGGTGTTCAGGGAGCGGGCGTTGGCCTCGCGCAGCGTGACCGCGCGCTCCAGAAAGGTGCCGCTGCTGTTGCGCACGGCCTGCCCGGCGTAACGGGTGGGCCGGTCTGGGAAGGTGCTTAGCTGGGTCAGGCCGTCGCCAAAGGCCTGCGCGTACAGCAGCGGCTTGACCGTGCTGGCCACCGGCCGCTGCGCCGAGACCGCCCACTGCCGCCCCGGGTCGCTGCTTTGCAGGCCGCCCGTGCTACTGGCCAGTGCCACAATGCCGCCCCCGCGCACGTCCACAATTGCGGCGCCCTCGGCCACGCTGCCCTGGCGTGCGTCGCCGGTCAGGCGCGCGACCAGCGCGGCCTGGGCGCGGGCGTCCAGGGTGAGTACCACGCGGCCCACCCGGCGCGGGTCCAGACCGCCCGCGCGCAGTTCGCGCCGCACCAGCGCCTGCAGGGCCCAGGCGGGTTCGGGGGTCTGGTCGTAGGCGGGGTTGCGCCGGGCCGACACCACGCGCAGGTCCGGGCCGCTGCCCGCGTAGGTCACCTGCCACAGCCGGGGCTGCAGCGGCGTGCCCACAGCGGCGCGGTAGGCGTCTTCGCCAATCAGGCCGCGCCCGCGTAGGATATTCAGGGTCAGCAGCTGCTGGCGGCGCATCCAGCGGAAGCGGGCCGCTGCCGTTTCGGGCGGGGTGTCCTCGGCCACCAGATAGCGGCCCGGCGCGGGCAGCAGCCCCACCAAAAAGGCACTCTGGGCCAGCGTGAGGTCCGCCGGTTCCACCCCGAACACCGCCTGCGAGGCGTCATAGATGCCCTTGCGTTGCCCAATGCCAATCCAGGGCAGGCTGTTCACGCTCATGGCCAGCACCTCGCGCCGCCCGTAGCGCCACGTGACCAGCGGGGCCAGCACGAACTCAGTGGCCTTGCGCCGCAGGGTCAGCCAGGGGCCACGCCGCCCGGTGTCGTAATCGAAGTGCCCGGCCAGCACGCTGTTTTTCAGCAGCTGCATGGTGATGGTGCTGCCGCCCGCGCCGGTCAGCAGGGCGCGCGGCAGCCGCCCCAGGTCCACGCCCGCGTGCGAGAAGAAGCGCACGTCCTCCTTGGCCACGTAGGCCAGCAGAAAGGCGGGGGAGACACCGCTCAGAGGCACGCTCAGCGATTCACGGCAGGGCACCGCGTTGCTGACGTTGCCTTCCTGGCAGTGGTCAATCACCCCCAGCGGATCGCCCCGACGGTCCTGCACCTCAATGGGTTGCAGCTCCGAGCGCAGGTTCCAGACCCGCCCCAGGGCCCCGGTGCTGACGGCCCCGCTCAGGCCCAGCGCCAGGGTGCCCAGTGTCAGCACGCCCAGCCCGGCCAGCCCCGCGCGCAGGATGCGGCCCAGGGTCCAGGGTTCGGGGCGCCGCACGAAGGGTGTGCGCGGCCAGGGATTGCGCCAGCGGCGCCAGAGCGTGCGGATCACTCAGCGCACCACGTCCAGCACGCCCGCCGCCGCCGAGCGAAACTGCCAGTCGCGCGCCACCTGATTCCACAGCCCCGATAGGCCCACCAGCAGCACCAACAGGGCGCCCAGCCCCGCCAGGGCCGTGACCGCACCCGCCCACGTGGAGCCAGGGCGCGCCCCTGGCCGCCGGGCCGCGCGTTCGGGGCGCGGCCGGGGCGCAGGCGGCAGCGGGCCAGAGGGCAGACCCGACGAATAGGGCCGGGGTTTGCGCACGAAACTCATGGTGGCAGCATAGAGGGACGGCATGAGGCCTGCATCCCACCTTGGGAGGAGTGGACGGACATTCAAGTGCCCAGCTCTGTGCGCGCGCTGACGGCCCGCTGCGCCGCCCCCGCCTACCCTGGGGCCCAGGAGGTGCCCCCCGTGGAGATCGGTGAGCAGGTGCGCCCAGCCAGCCGGGCCGAGTGGCGGCGCTGGCTGGAGGCCCACCACGCCAGCGCAAAGGAGATCTGGTTGGTCACGGGCCGGACCGCGCGCGCCGTGTCGTATCTGGAGGCTGTGGAAGAAGCGCTGTGCTTCGGCTGGATTGACGGTATTGCCAAGCGCCTGGATGAGGCGCAGCTGGCCCAGCGCTTTACCCCACGCCGCAAGGGCAGCCACTGGACCGAACTGAACAAGGCGCGCGCCCGCCGCCTGATTGATCAGGGCCGCATGACCGAAGCGGGCCGGGCGGCGTTGCCCGACCTGACCGTGCGCCCGGTGGAGCTGGCCCCCGACCTTCAGGCCGCGCTGGAAGCTGACCCCGTGGTGTGGCGGCACTATCAGGCGTTTTCCGAGCACTACCGCCGCATTCGCATTGGTTATATCGAGGAGATGCGGGGTCGGCCCGCCGAGTTTCAAAAGCGCCTGGGCCATTTTGTGGCCAAGACAAGGCAGAACAAGCCGTTTGGGGTGATGGAGTGAAGCCAGGAGCGTCGGCGCCCGGGCCTCTGGGCCCTAGACTCTGGGCCATGACCCTTGCCACGGCCTCCCTGCCCACCCGCGACGATCTGCGCGCCCAATTTCCGCCCCTGGCGCACGGCCGCGCCTACCTGGACAACGCGGCGGGCGGCCTGCTGCCCGCACGGTCCATTGCCGCTGTCACCGAGCACCTCACCCGTTACGGGGCCACCAACGCCATGCCGGGGCACCAGCCGGGGCGTGAGATTCTGGCCCTGAAAACCCGCGCCCGCGAGGCCACCGCCCTGTTCCTGAACGCCGCCCCCGAGGACGTGGCCCTGGCCCAGAGCGCCACCGCCCTGACCTTCCGGTTGGCGGTGGCCCTGGCCCGGCTGTGGGGTCCCGGCGACGAGGTGATTCTCAGCGGGCTGGAGCATGAATCGAACGCCAGCCCCTGGCGTGAACTGCAGCGGGTGGGGGTGACCGTCAAGGTCTGGCATGCCCGGCAGCCCGACATGACGCTGCACCCCGAGGACCTCGCAGCCCTGCTCTCGCCGCGTACCCGGCTGGTGGCGGTCACGGCCGGCAGCAACGCCCTGGGCGTGACCCCGGACCTGGGCGCCATCACCGCCCTGGCGCGCGCCGCCGGGGCCTGGACGATGGTGGACGCTGTGCACGCCGCCCCGCACGCCTTTCCCGATGTGCAGACGCTGGGCGCCGACTTCCTGACCTTCAGCCCCTACAAGGTCTGGGCGCCGCACCTGGGCGCGCTGTGGATTCGCCCTGAGCTGAGGGCCACCCTGCCCTGGTCGCGCCTGGACTTTGTGCCGGCCGGCGACATCACGGGCCTGGAACACGGCACGCCGCAGTTCGAGCTGCTGGCCGGCTGGCTGGGCACCCTGGACTACCTGCGCGAGCTGGGCGGCTACGCGGAGCTGACCCGCGCCGCCCTGGACAGTGCCTCGGCGCGGATTCAGGCCCTGGAAGCCCCGGTGATGGCCCGGCTGCTGCGCGGCCTGCTGGCCCATGACCGCGTGACGGTCTACGGTCCCCAGGGGCTGGCGGGCCGGGTGGGCACTGTGGCCTTCCGCTTAAGCGGTGAAACCCCCGAACAGACCGCGTGGCGCCTCAGCGAACGCGGCGTGGACGTGGCTGCTGGGCACTTCTACGCCGTGCAGCCGCTGAAAGATCTGGGCCTGTACCCCGAAGGTGTGGTGCGTGCCAGTATCGCCCATTACACCAGCGAGGCCGAGATTGAGCGCCTGCTGACCGCGCTGGAGTGAGAAGAATTCTGGCAATGGTGCGAACAGTTTCGGAATTCTATGCGGAGCTGGTCGACAAACACGCTGTTTTCCCCCCTTCCCCTTTGTCGAACCTGAAAACGATTCGCACCATTGTGTAGGGCGATTGGTCTGGCGTCCCGGGAATGAAGCCCGGCATGGTTCTGGAGTGAACGACGTCCGTCTGGCACGAGGGAGAGCCGCCTTCTTTACGAAAATGAAGTAAAGATTGGACATTACGCATTGGGAAGCCAGTGGAAGTACGTCGTGCGCGAAACCAGAGCTTCTTGGGTCATCAGCCAAGCACATCGCTCGTCAACGGCCGCGAGCA
>NZ_JAHRBL010000031.1 GCF_019693445.1 Deinococcus aquaedulcis
CTCAGCTGGTAGAGCACTACCTTGCCAAGGTAGATGTCGCGAGTTCGAATCTCGTCTCCCGCTCCACGTTCATGCCCCCTTCGGAAGAAGGGGGCTTTTT
The DNA here is from genome assembly GCF_019693445.1 of Deinococcus aquaedulcis. Taxonomy (NCBI): domain Bacteria; kingdom Thermotogati; phylum Deinococcota; class Deinococci; order Deinococcales; family Deinococcaceae; genus Deinococcus; species Deinococcus aquaedulcis. The sequence goes on from NZ_JAHRBL010000031.1 coordinate 101, forward strand.
TTTGGTGGTTCCTGGGGCGCCAGAGCTTCGCTTTGTCTGTCGCCGTAGCCTCCCTCAAGTGTGGCTTCTATTTCATGACGCTTGGGGCTCAAGGCACCTCAGGTCCATACCCTCAGCACATGCAAGAAGAACGCAGTGGGGAGGGCGTGGGTGGCTTTGAGGGGTAGTCCTGGCGTCAAGGTGTAACCCACAGCCGCTGCCAGACTGTTCCGTCGCGCCCATGAGTTCAGATTGCTCACGGATTGAAGCGCAAGCAAAAGAGGACCCCTTTTACAGGGGTCCTCTCCTTTATGGTGCCGAGAACGGGACTTGAACCCGCACGCCTTGCGGCGACCGATTTTAAGTCGGTTGCGTCTACCATTCCGCCATCCCGGCGCGTTCGCCCTTTCCAGGGCCTGCCCAGTATAGAGAAATCCCCGCCGGGTGGGGCGGGGATCTATGGTGGAGGTGGGCGGAGTCGAACCGCCGTCCAAGAGTCCGTTCAGCGTGCGTCTACGTGTGTATCCCACTCTTTGGTTGTCGGGTCTGCGCTCACCAGTAGGCGGGTTGTCACAGACCGTATCTCTGCTTAGTTTCGCCGTCGGCTACAGAGCGTTGCCTGGGCTAGCCTTCTTTTGGTTCAGTTCGCGCGGCGCCAAAGGCCGGGCTTCGCGGTCACTGTCTCACTTAAGCAGCGAGAGGAAGTTCAGTTTTGCCAGTTAATGGCTTTGCCGTAGTTTTACGAGGCCAACGGCACCTCGACACGCAACATCGCCTGCAGTTCCCCTGTCGAAACCGGGTCACCCCCAGCGGGCTGAATTTCTTCAGCTCGGACAGTGTAGCAGTTGCACCTGACGAGAAGTTGACCTGCCACACGTTGCCTGTACCCTATCGTTACGTTCAGAAGCGCCGGAACTGCCCATTGAAATTGCGCCACTGTTTCTGACCAAAGGCGTACACCGGATGGGTCCAGCGGCCAGCCACCACACCTTCGCGCAGTACCGCGAGCAGCTGCTCGGGCGTTTGCACCGTTCGGAACGGCGCTTCCACCCAGGCCTCGCCAATATCGCGCAGGGTGTGGGCGTCGCTGCCCGCACAGACGGGCAGGCCCCGTTCCTGCGCCCAGGCCTCGGCCACGCGGTTCCAGTGGTGCCGCGAAAGGCGGGAGTTGAAGACCTCCACGATATCCACCTGCTCTGCGATGCGGGCGGTGGCTTCGGGGCGCAGGCGATGGCGCTTGAGGGGATCGAAGCCGTGTTGCAGGAGCACCAGCCCGCCCTGGGCCTTGATGGCCTGCACCGTCTCTTCGGGCGACAGCTGCGGTGGAATGCGCTCCTGAAGGAACAGGCCAATCAGCTCGCCTTCACGGGTGGTGATTTCCTCGCCAGCAATGACACTCAGGCGGTCCTCTAGGCCCAGGTCGCGCACAATGGCTTGCAGTTCGGGGCCGCCCCGGTATTGGTCGTGATCGGTCACCGCCAGGACGCGCGTGTTGGTGCGCAGCATCCAGCCGGGGATGTCGCGCAGCGGCGTTTTGCAGTCCGGGCTGACCTCGGTGTGGGTGTGCAAGTCCACACGCATTACCTGCACGCCCCGGCGCCAGACAATGTTGTTCTGCATGGCCGAGGCGGGCCGGGGGGCCCAGCCCAGCGCGGCCCCAAGACGGTCTTGCAGGCTGTGGACCACCGCCACCGGCCAGGGGCGGTGTAAGGGCGCCTGCCGGGGCGATTCGGGATGGGGCGGCGGCAGGGGTGGGCCGGGCGGCATCAGCCTTCTCCCTGTTCGGGGACCAGCACCTGAAGGGCGCCGGGCCACGCCTCAACCCGCACCACGCCAGTCACGCTGGGCATGGGGGGGCGGACCTCGGCGTCAATGTGAAAGGCCTGTCCGCTATAGGGAATGTCCACAACGGCCGCGCGGCTGCTCTCGACACTGGACAGGGCGTCGAACTCGTCGCGGGCCAGGGCGGCGAGGTAGGCCAGCAGCCCTTCACGGCCCCCCGCGTCAATGCGCACCACATCCAGCTGGCCGTCGCTGGGATCGGCGTGGGTGGCCAGCCGCAGTCGGGGGCCGGTGGCGCGGGTGTTCATGACCTCCAGCAGCGCGAACGCGGTGGGGGGCGCGGTCTGCCCATCCACTGTGAGGCTCAGGGGCGGCGGATCAAAGCTGGTCAGGGCCGTGGTCAGGGCCTGCACGGCGCGCAGAGGGCTCTTACCGGACTCGGGGTCGTACTCGGCCAGCACATCGGCAAAGGCGCCGCAGCCGCAGGCTTCCAGAAACACGTCCTGGCCCCAGGGCGCCGTGACCCGGCCCAGGTCGAAGGGCTGGACCTGCGCGGTCCCGTACGACGCCAGGATGTCCAGCGGCGAGCCCTGAATGCCCAGTGTCCGCGCCACATTGTTGGCGGTGCCCATCGGCACGATGCCCAGCACCACGTCAGGGCGGCCCGCCAGTTGCAGGGCCACCGCGCGCACGGTGCCGTCACCGCCGGCCACGAAGACGGGGCCCTGCGCGGTGGCCAGCGCCTCTTGCAGCTCGTCTTCAGAGGTGGTGGCGCGGCACACGGGCTTGAACCCCAGGCCATGCAGCACACCCACCAGATCCTCGGGGGTGCAGTGGCCGCTGCCGCCCGCATTCGCGTTGTAAATCAGGGTGGCGTGCCCCCGGTCTGTCTGGGTGGGCGATGGGCCGGTGGCTGCTGTCATAGCGCCACTGTAGTCAGCCAGCTCGGCAGTTGCCTTGAGCAAATCGTGGGAGAAGGGGCGGGGCCCGCTGTACACATGGTCATATGAGGCGAAGTGTCATTGGCCTGTGCCTTAAGATGGGCGTCGCACTGGAGGGGCCTATGCAGCAGACCTTTGCCACGCCCAAGGATGACAAGAGTAATCCCTATTCAACGGTGAACGCCGCACCGAAAGGGCAGTTTTGCAAGCCCTATTCGCCACAGGAACTAAGCAACGGCACGATGCGCCTGGACATGCTCAAGGCCCAGGCCGGGCTAACCATCGTAGGCTTAAAGTTTGGCCGCGAGGTAGAGGCCCTCTGGCGCCAGTACCTGGCAGGTGGTTCGAAGAAACGTATTGACATTTCTAAAAGCAACTACCCGGGTATCTATAAATCTTTTGCCGAAGCCTATGTCAACAACCTTTTTGCAGAGGCCCTCATCAACAACATTCTGGTAAACTTAAGAACTGGAAGCATTCCAAGGAAATCGGGGATCTTCGATCTCAAAGGAGTTATCAGCGCCGAGGAGCTCCAAATTTTTTTAGAGATTCTAAGATTTCCCTTCAACACGGGTGCGGCTGGCAATTTAGCAGGAAACTTCACGTCTGGAAGCGATTTTGGAAAGGATACACGAGCTGTCACTGGGAAGGTCGCAATCAAGTTCCTAACAGATCAGAGTGTACGAGTCAGTCTCGATCTTCAAGTTCAGGTTCAAGATGCCGTGGACTTATGTCCGGGTCAACCGGGTGACAGGCAGGAACAATACCTCACCATTCCCTTGAGTCGACTCGAAAAATCAGGGTTTGCGGGTGATGTCGCCTTTGGCGTCACCTATCCGGTCAAAATGACCAAGTTGGCCAAGTTATGATGAGATACCTTTGGTTCCTTGTGATTCTGTTGGGGTGCTCAGAGGTAAAACAGGTTGATGCCTCTGAAATCAATGGGCTTTTGGGTGGGCACCTAACAAGTCTGGAATGCCGTGGAACTCCTTCGGGTCGGTACACGGCCTGTACATTCGACAATGACGCAGCTTTTCAGCAGTTGCTAAAGAGCCGCACCCACTGGCGCACCATAAACGGTCAAGCGCTGGGCTACCGGAAAACTTTGGGAAGGGTGGATTTTCCGGCCGAGCTCCCGTTGTCCTCCGGTCTGTCGTATGGTTGCCGGGCCAAAGATATTGATAGAGAGACGCAGGTTGACGTTACTGTCTACCCACGTCTGCTGATCTTCCAGCCTGGCACAACGCCTCCCGTGACAGCGCAATTTGAGGGACTCCTGGGTCCAGCAAGAGGTTGTCTGGTTTATCTGCATGCCGACGATTGAAAGTCGCGTGCGCCTGCTCAGGATAGAAAAAGGGCAATGAGACGGTTGGACCTTTAGCAGTCCCTACGCCAGGGCCTCCACCCCGCGCTGCCTATACCCTCATCCAAGGACCCGAAACCTGAGGGGCCTGACGGTCTTTACGTTGGCCGCCGGCGCGCCCGGCAGCGAGGGAGATGACAGTGCCACTGGTGCCGCCACCAAGCAGAACGGCGACGATTGACCCTCCGCCCCGGCCATAGCGCTGGGGGTGTTCATGCTGGGAATTGCACTCCCCCAAGGTCTCTGGTTCAGTTGAGGCTGTCGGGCTGGCGGGGAATTTCACCTCTGGAAGTGACTTTGGCAAGGACACACGGAGCGTCACTGGCAAAGCACACATCAAATTTCTAACGAACAAAAGCGTCCAGATTAAACTGGTCCTGAGCATCACCGTGAATGACGCAATAGATCTTTGCCCCGGTCAACCTGGCGATAAGGATGAGCAGCTCCTGACGGTGCCCTTGAGCCGACTGGAGAAGTCGGGGATGGCCGGCGACATTGGGTTTTCAGTGTCATACCCCTATACCTACACAGAGTTGAAAAAGCTGTGAAGCGGTGGAGCACTGTGATACTGCTCTCGGCCTGTGCCTCCACAGCACCCCTAAAGGCCCAATGGATAGAAGAGGAGTTCGGGGGGACGCTTCAGAATGTGGTGTGCCGGGGTGCAGCTGAGGACAGTTACATTGTGTGCACGTTCGACAACACGGCGAGGTTCAGGGCTTTTCTTGCCGCCAATGCCCGCACAAAGACTGTGAGTCTATTGAGTTTGGGCTATCGCAAGCCGCTTGCTCAGCTGACGGAAACGGATAGAGGCGATTCTGCACACCTGAAGTACGGCTGTGAAGCCAACGATCTCCGCCAAGATGGGCAGGGTTGGGTCACCGTATACCCGAAGATCGCCTTGCTCAAGCGGCATTCTCAGCCGGAAGTCGCCCCACATTTTGAACTTCTGCTCGGCCAGGAGCGCGGCTGCCTTCTGGCGTTGCCCAGAGAGGGCTAATCTCGGATGAAGCTCAGTCTTCGGCAATTGTTGACCAATGGCCTCGAGAGACCTCTGCCCCGTGTACCCTGGCTCCATGACGCGCAATGTGTGGCTGAGGTGGCTGCTGAGCGGCCTGACGGTCCTGACGCTGGCGGCCTGTGCGCCCGGTGGCGAGGGCGATGACGACGACAACGGCACGGTCACCGAGCAAAGCGACGACTGACCCTGGCCCCGGCAACGCGCCGGGGTTTTTTCGGCACCCCCGCCCTAATTCAGCGTGTCCGGGTGTCGCGGCGCCGCGCGCTGCTGGCGCAGGGCCACCCAATCCTCGTAGGCGAGCGCAGGCAGCAGTGTGAAGCTGCCCAGGACCAGCGACGCCGCAGCACCCGGCAGCCGCGCCGCCGTCCGGCCTGTCAGCGCCAGATACAGAGCGCCCAGGGTGGACAGCGCCCCGATGTCCATGAACATCAACCGGGCGAAGGAACTGCGGCGCAGGGTCTGGCGCGTGCCCAGGTCACCCGAGCGGCGGCCCAGCACGGCGGTCAGCAGCACCATCAGCCACAGCCCCAGGTACAGGCGCAGCCGGGCAGGGGAGGGCGAGCGGTACTCATCCAGAGGCATGGCCCAGCGTACCCCGGCGCGGTACGCTGAAGCACAGCCCATGATCATGTTCGCGCCGCTTTATTCAGGAGGCCCGGTCTGAGCCTTCAGCGCCTCCCCGCCACCCTGATCTACAACCCACGGGCGGGCAGCAGCCACCGGGCGCCACCGGCCGCGCTGTGCCGCGCCCTGCACGACGCTGGATTTGCGGTCACGCTGCATGTCACCAGACATACGGAGGAGCTGGGCACCCTGCTGGGCCAGACCAGCGGCACCATTTTTCTGGCCGGAGGCGACGGCACCCTGCGCACCGGGGCGCTGCACCTGCTGGGCCGCCAGGACGTCACCCTGGGCGTGTTGCCTATGGGTACGGCCAACAACGTGGCGCGTGCCCTGAATCTTTTCGGTGACCCCCTGGCGGTGGCCCGGCGTTTTGGGCAGGCCCGGCCCATGCCATTCGATGTGGGCCGCATCCGGGGCCCCTGGGGCGAGGACCACTTTCTGGAAGCCTGCGGCTGTGGGCTGTTCGCCGACATTCTGGACGATTACGGGCCCCATCTGGCCAAGAGCCCGGTGCGCGCGCTGGGCTCGACCCTGGAAGCCTTTGCCATGCACCAGCCGCTGGGCCTGCATGTGACCGTGGACGGCCGCCCGCTGCCCAGCCCACCTGTGGCGGTGCTGGAGGTGATGAACACGCCCAGCACCGGCAATGGCTTGCACCTGGCCCCGGGGGCCCGGGTGGACGACGGCCTGCTGAATCTGGTGCGCGTGGACGGCCTGCGGCGCGCACCCATGCTCACCTATGCCCAGGCCATGCGCCGGGGCACCTTTCACCAGCTGCCCAGCGTGCATTCGGCGGTCGGGCGCCGCTTCGTGATTGCGGATCAGGGACAAGTGTGGCACCTCGATACCGAACTCCGCCGGAGCACAGCGCCCGGCGGAGTGGTGGAGGTCGAAGTTGTGGCCGGGGCGCTGCAGGTGCTCAGTTCCGCACAGGGGTAGGCCAGGACCTTACCCGCACTTGCTGTAGCCGCAGGCTTGGCACTTCAGGCAGCCTTCCTCGCGGATTACGGCCTTTTCCTCGCACACCGGGCAGCGCTCGCGGGCCATGCTGTCCACGCTGACGCCCGTGGGGACGCTGCTCACGGCCACCGCGTCGGTGCTGCCGCCGGCCAGGGGCGGCAGCTGCGCGGCTTCCAGGTCCTTCTGGAAGGTTTCCAGGGCCACGGCGATCAGGTCCGCCTTGCTGCCCACCAGGCGCCCGTTGTAGCTGCCGTACAGGCCACCGTTGATGCCGCGCAGGGTCTTGATGATCGCCTGGGCCGGCACCCCATGCTGCAGGGCAATGGACACCACGCGGCCCAGCGCCTCGCTGTCGGCGTTGGCCTCGTCGCCCGCGCGGCCGGAAATCACCATGACTTCCACTGGCTTGCCGTTCAGCTGGTTCACCGTCACCAGGAACGAGCGGCGGTGCCCGCTGGTGGGGTCGGTCAGTTTGACCATGTCGGTGATGCCGCTAAGGCGCGTGGGGCGCTCGTACTGGGGCTTGCTGGGCGTCACGGGTTTCACCCCCTGGGCAGGTGCGGCGGGCTGGGGCGTGGGGGCGGCGGCAGCGGGCGCGGGTGGCTCGCCCTGCTCGCCCATCACTTCGGCGGCGGCCTGGGCGGGCTGCTCGGCCGTGTCCTTCTTCTTCTTGCTGGTGGACAGCACCTGGAACTGCCGCGAGCCGTCGCGGTACACCGTGATGCCCTTGCAGCCGGTCCGGTAGGCCTCGCTGTAGGCGTCCTGCACGTCCTGCACCGTGGCCTCGTTGGGCAGGTTGATGGTCTTGGACAGGCTGTTGGCGGCGTAGCCTTCGGCGTCAAAGGCGCGCTGCACGGCGCCCTGCATCCGCACATGGTCTACGGGCTTGATGTCGTGGGCGCACACAAACACCTGCTGCAAGGCTTCGGGGATGAAGGGCAGGCCCACCACCGAGCCGTGGTTCTCGCTGACGGCTTCGGTGACCTTGTCCCAGTCCCACTTGCCGTCTTTGCTCATGCCCTGGGGGGCCGGGTAGGTTTCGAGCAGTTCCACGAACAGCGGGGCCAGCAGGGCGCGGTACTCGCTGCCGATCTTGCGCCAGATGAACGGGCTGAAGATGGGCTCAATGCCGCTGCTCACGCCCATCAGCATGGAGGTGGTGCCGGTGGGGGCCACGGTCAGCACCGCCACGTTGCGCCGGGGGGCGTGGGGAATCTGGCCCTCGTGGCGGGTGTAGACGGGGTAGATGCCGCGTTCCTGGCCCAGGCGCTCGCTCTCGGCCACCGCTTCCTCGCGCAGCACGCTCATGATTTCAAAAATGGTGTCGCGGCCGGCTTCGCTGTCGTAGCGCAGGCCCAGCTTGATCAGGGCGTCGGCCAGCCCCATGACGCCCAGGCCCAGGCGGCGCAGGTCCTGGCTGGCCACGCGGTTGTCTTCCAGCGCGAACACGTTCACGTCCAGCACGTCGTCCAGGAAGCGCACGCAGGTGCGTACGTCGTCACGGAAGCTGGGGTAATCGAACGCGCTGCCCTTCACGTAGGCGGCGAGGTTAATGGCGCCCAAGTCGCAGGGCTCGCCCACGGTGAGCGGAATTTCACCGCAAGGGTTCGTGCTGCGAATCTGGTAGCGCTCGCCCAGGTTTTTCAGCGCGCTGTACTCGTTGATCCGGTCCACGAAAATCAGGCCAGGTTCACCGGTGCTCCAGGCGTGCTGGGCAATCTGGTCCCACAGCCAGCGCGCGGGTACCCCCGTCTGGCCTTTTTTCAGGGTGTAGACCGGCACGCCCTGGGCGTCGTCTTCGGCGCGCACGGGCAGCTCGGGCCACTCGCCCTTGAAAGCCCCGGTCTGCGGCGCGAGGTAATACTTGCCCGGCACCTCCTGCGCCTGCACGGGCCACACGCCGCCCTGTTGCAGCGTGTCCCAGAAGGCCGTGCTCACCAGGATGGAGATGTTGAAGGTCGAGATGTCGCCTTCTGCGGCCTCGCGGTCCAGATCCTTGGCGGTCAGGAAGTCCAGCACATCGGGGTGGCCGATGGAGATGGTGGCCATGCCCGCGCCGCGCCGGGTGCCGCCCTGGCGCACCACGCGCAGCACCGGGGCGTACACAAAGCGCAGGGTGTTGATGGGCCCACTGCCTTCGCCGCCCCGGTTGGCCCACTCCAGAAAGTTGTCAAAGATTTCCAGCAGGAAGCTGACCGGCCCGCTGCTGGTGCCGCCCGAACCCTTGATGGGCGCGCCCTCGGGCCGCATGGCGCTCAGGTCAATGCGGGGTTCCAAGCCCAGCTTGGCGTCGTCGGCCACCTTGCGCGCGGCGTCAATGATGCCGCCCATGTCGTCGGGCACGGTCTGCACGCCTTCGGGCAGGGCGGAAACCACCGCCACCCCGTTGGCGCGCGCCAGGGCCACCACCTCGGGCCGAATGACCTGCCCATACACCACGCGGGTCCAGTTGCGCACGGCCACGGGCTGCTTGTCGCCGTCGGGCTGGGTGGGAGGGCGCATCAGGCCTTCAATAAAGTCCACGACGTCCGCGTGGGCGGCGCTCATGTAGGCCCAGCCGCGCACGCCGGCGTCGGGGCGGCTGCCCACGGCGCGGGGGGTGTACACGTCCAGGTTCACGCCGTTGCCGCCGCCCACCTTGGTCACCAGGGCCAGCTTCTTGGCCACTTCCATCACGCCTTCAAAGCTGCTGGGCGCATGCTCGGTGGCGCCCTGCACGAAGCAGTTCAGCACGTTGCCGTGGGCCGTGCCGGCGCCGGCCAGCACACGGCCGCCAGGGCAGAACTTCTTCTCGGCCATCAGGTCAAAGTACTTCTGGGCCCAGTGCGCCCGCGCGTCCGGCGCCTCGGCACCCGCCACCCAGCTGGCAATGCGGTGAAACATCCCGCCCAGGTCGCCGTCGCCGGGCTGCAGATACTGCCGCTTGGCAATGTGATGGGCGTTCTCGTCAAAGTTGGTCAGGGCAGGGGCAACGGGGGTGGTCACAAGGGGCTCCTTACAGGCAATTTTGAGACAAGCCCATGGACATGCCGCCGAAAAATCGGCGGAATGCGGGGGCAACGACTTGTTTTCGCTGCGTGAACTGTAACACGCAGAACAGGAGCGAAGGTACTACATCTTGTGCCCTGTATGTTGAGTGCCCCAAGATACAGCACCTAAAACTGAGCCTTTCCCGTGTTCCAGACAGTCAAAAGCCTTCGGTCCGCCTCCAAGCGGCGAAGACCTTATGCAACTTAGTGCCGCTCGGCTTTGGCCTCTCGTTCCATCAGCTGAGCCAGCCCCTCCTGTGGCGTCCATTCGCCCTGCGTCACTTTGGCCACGGCCCGCACAATGGGCAGGTCGTGGCCGTGGGCGGTGGCCCAGGCGTCCAGCAGACCGGCGGTGCGCAGGCCCTCCACCACTTTGCCGCCCTGCCCCGGATGCTCGCCGCGCGCCATTGCCTCACCCGCCGCGCGGTTGCGGCTGTGGCGACTGGTGGCCGTGGCGACCAGGTCACCCAGGCCGCTCAGGCCATACACCGTGTCCTCGTGGGCGCCTTCGGCCTTCAGGTAGCGGCCCATCTCGCGCAGCCCCCGGGTGATGATCGCGGCTTTGGCGTTGTCGCCCAGGTTCAGGCCGTCGGCCAGCCCGGCCGCCACGGCCATCACGTTTTTCAGCACGCCGCCCAGCTCCACGCCCGTTTCATCCTCGCTGGTGTAGACGCGCAGGGCCGGGGTCATCAGGGCCGCCTGCACCGTGCGGGCAAAGCCGGTGTCGCGGCTGGCCACCACCGTGGCCGCTGGCAGCCCGCGCCCCACCTCCTCGGCGTGGTTGGGGCCGCTGAGCACCGCCACCCGCGTGAAGCCCAGTTCGCGGGCCAGATGGGTCAGCTGGCTGCCGTCCGGGGCCAGGCCCTTGGCGCACAGCACCACGCCCAGCGACCGGGGCAGCACCGCCAGCAGGTCCGGCACCCCCACACTGGGCACCACGACCAGCGCAAAGGCGGCGTCGCCGAGCGCCTCGCCCAGATGAGCCGTGACCTCCAGATGCGCCGGCAGGGTGACGCCCGGGAGATACTCCGCGTTCACCCGCTCCTGGCGCAGCCGCCCGGCAAAATCAGCGCGGCGGGCCCACAGGGTGACAGGGCCGTTGCGGGCCGCATTCACCGCCAGGGCCGTGCCCCAGCCGCCCGCCCCCAGCACTGGCAGCGCGCTCATGGCCGGGCCTCCGTCGCCCAGGCAAAGACCCAGACGCGGGGCGTCTCGGGCGTGGGCGGCGCGTAATCGGGATACTCCACGATGTCCCAGCGCTCGAAGCCGGCCTCAGCCAGCAGGGGTTCCAGGTCCGCCGGATCGTAGCCGCGTTCCTGGTGCACCTCGATGAATTCCTCGCCCTCCACACGGCACAGCGCCTGCACCACGCCCAGGCCTGCCTCGTCATCAAAGTGATGCGACCAGTGGTAGTGCACCTCGCCGCTCCCGGGCAGCGGGGCCAGCCCCTCGATGGTGCCGCCGTCCCACAGGTCCTGCACGCCCAGGCGCGTGTTCACGTCGAAGGCCAGGAGCCCACCGGGCCGCAGGTGGGCGCGGGCCCGGCCCAGGGCAGCCTCGAGGTCGGCGGGGGTCAGCAGATTGTTCAGGCTGTCGAACACGCACGTCACCAGATCGAAGGTCTGGCCCAGGTCAAAGGTGCGCAGATCGCCCGGAACGAATGTCAGGTCCGGCAGGCGGCGGCGGGCCTCGGCCAGCATGTCGCGGCTGGCGTCCAGGCCCGTGACCTGCCAGCCCGCCTTCTGAAGCTCACGGGTAAAGCCGCCAGTGCCGCACGCGAGGTCCAGGGCCCGCCCTGTGGTGTTCAGGCCGCCGTCGCGCGCATAGGTCAGCACAAAATCGGCCCAGTGGTCGTATTCCACGTCCGCCATGATCGCGTCGTAGACGGCGGCGAGCGCAGTAAAGGGCGGCTGCTGCATGAATGGAAGTATAAGCCCCGCTTCTGCCAGGGTTTCTGCGCCCCCAGTGGGGCCACAGCTGGTCTTCTGTCGCAGATGAGGCGCCCGGAGTGAACCGGGCGTGAGCCAAGCGGCAAGGGAATGGAGGTGGTGGCGTGGACGGTGCTCGCCTACGGTAAACAGGTCAACTCAACCTTTCCCCGGAGGACACCCATGAAGCACATGCTGATCGCTGCCGCCCTCGGTACCCTCACCCTCAGCGCCTGCACCCTGGCCGGCAACCCCATCAAGAAGGACGTGACCGGCCAGCTGCGCGGCTTCAACGCCAACCAGAACCTGGGGCTGGCCATCGTGGGCTTCAATAATGGCCAGTACACGGCCGACGGCACCCAGAGCCAGGTGATCGACAAGTTCCTGACTGGGGGCTTCGCCGTGGACCTGCCCACCAACCTGCCCTACGGCACTTACCGGGTGATTGTGTTCCGCGACGCGAACAACAACAACCGCTATGACACGGGCGACACGGTGCTCAGCGCCGACAACGGCAAGCGCCTGGTGTATGCCCAGCGAGACAACCAGTTCGCTGCTGGTACCAAAGCGGGCTGGAACCTGGTCAACCCCAACGGTGACGTGCAGACCACGCTGCTGAACAACTACGACCTGAACGCGTTGTAACGGGCAAGGCAAGGAAAGGGGGAGGCTAAGCAAGCCTCCCCCTTTTCAGTTCTGGATCAATGCTTCGAGGTGCTGCTGTCGGCGCTGCAATTCCACCTCTGGTATGACGGCTTCACCAGCGGCAACATTCAGGTCTCCCAGAGGCACCCAGCTCACGCACCCCAGCATCTCTGGGGTTTCGGGGACGTTGAGGGACGGCGTCAGGGGCCGAATGCGCAGGAGCAGGGCGTGAACCCAGGGGCGATTGCGGTAGTGAAAACGCCGCTCAATGGCCGCCGCTGTCAGGGCCTGGAGAGGCTCTAGCCGCAGCGCCACGTCCAGCGACTCGATCTTGTGGACCGCCACCACTTCGGCCAATGCAGGTAACTGGATGGCGCCGGGTTGGGGATCATCGCGCAGAAGCGGCTGATACTGCGCCTGCAGCTCGGCAGCATTCTGATGCAGGAAGGTGGGATAGAGGAGAAACGAACGGTGCTCTACCTCAAAGCCATCATGCGTCTCCATGATGCCGCCCTTGCGGACCAACAGCGAGAGGTGGCCTTGGGTGAGGAGTTGGGCCTGAGTGTCCCATTCTTTGAGGGCAGAAAAACTCATGGTAAAACTCTAGCTCCATTTCACCTCGATTTTGAAATTGAAGTGAGTGCTATACCCAGGAGCAGCCATGCTATAGGAGCAAATCTTATAATTTCTGGCCATGTGAATAGGTAGACAGAATAAGCCATAAGAGCAGCGGATAATCCAGTCACCTGAAACATCGTCTGTTTGATGCCTGAGAAAAGAAGTATAGTGAATATAATGCCTGCTGGTATGCCAAAGGTCAAAGCATAATCAAGAAATTCGTTGTGCACCTTATTAATGGCAAGATGAATGATCTCCTTCTTGCCGTCTGGACGTTCAATTAAAAAACTAGGTGCCTGTTCTGCTGACTGGGATAGACGCTTGATCACTTTAATATCTGTCATGCCGGTGCCTGTAGGATCTCCAGCGAGCAGGATGTCGCTTGGTTGTGTCGCCATAAAACGCCATAGGCCAGGAGGCCCCCATCCCATGAGAGGCTTCTGTGCAATCCCGTCAATTGCTGATTTCCAAAGGAATCCTCGTCCACTGCTGTTCGTCAAAGCCTGAGTCTGATCGTGGCCTAAAAAAGAAAGATTTCGCCCTTCGGTAGGGCCAAATATGGCAGTTAAGCTGAACAGGAGTGCCCCGAAAATTAAGGGTTTAAAGACAATCTTTTGACGGGATAGAGGATCCCACACAAGAAGCCACATCAGACTAAGCCCACCTGCCAGCCAAGCACCTCTAGTCCATGATCCCAGCCAAGCCCAGGTGATCAAGCCAATGGCCGTCCCGAGCCATCGCTGCTGCTGCGATGAGCACCTTGGTAGAGCCCAGACAATTAGGGGGAGCAGAAGGGCCAGCGCGCCTCCCATATATCCGCGATTACCGAGTGTGCCGCCATACAGAGTAGCTGTCACGCCTTGAAACGCACCTTCGCCTGGCACCCCTAGCAAACCCCATTGCTGTAGGATATTGGTTAATGCAAGAAGCGAAGTGCCTATTGCGAAAGCCTGAGCGCAGCAAAGGCTAACTGCTAATGCTCCTCGGTCTTGTGCCCAGGTGAGGCCCGCCAAAGCCACAATGATGTAAACGATGTGCATGAATACGCCATCGCCCCGGTCAGACGCGCCATACCAAGTGAACAAGCTGTGGTGCACAGCGAGCCCGCCGAGTATGAGCCATCCGGCTAGCGCTAGAAGCCACCAGAAGGCAGGTATGAGGCGCTGGGTGACATGCACGCGCATCACTAGCACGGCAGCTGGGAGGATCACCCCATACAACCACCATAACTTTGGGTAGAGGTAGACATCGTCAAACGAGAGAGTAACTACTGGATTAATCAACAGAGGCAGGATGACAAGAGCAAAAAGAAGAAGACGGATATGGGAAGAGCGAAACGTATAGTGGGTTTTCATAGGAAAATTATGGCATTGACTTTGGCGGTTGAAAAACATATCGTCCCATACATTTCGTAAAATAGATCATTTGGGGTAATGGTAAAAAATTCTATGTCATAATGATCATAGGGCTTGAAAAGATTTATCTTGGCATTGGTTGTTTACGTTTCATGAGTGTTTAAATTTCTGTATAATAATATCATATTAATATCCCCTTGTCTGATTATCGGGAGATAATCCAATAGAGGAGTTAAAAATGATATAAAATATAAAAACAAACATTAATAACTCATATCGAGATTCTCGTGAGAATTAAGACAGCTGATAGAAAGTGTGTAATATATAATGTAACTGTTGTATGAAGCTGTCAGAAATCACAAACATTTTTATAAGAAGGTTAATAATTTAAAACATCGGTATATAAATTAAAATAAGCCACAACCTCATCGGTGTGGCCTAGTTCGTTGAATAGAGTTAGCTTGCGCCAGCCGTTAGAGTGCTGGGGGTAATGGTGTAGGTGTTTTTACCGCGACGGTCTTTCACAGTGATGGTGTAAGTCGCATTTCCACCGTTGGCAGGAGCAGTAGCAGTATCAATAATCATGTTGGCGTCCTTGCAGTTCGCTGCCAGGCCATCAACGTTTGCTTCCGTTACAGCATTGTTGCTGCCATCATTACCAAAAGTGTAGCTGGTTGCATCGGCGGCTTTGCTAATGGGGAAGTAGGTCTGCTTATCAATCTGGTACGTAGCCTGTGCGGTCTGAATGCTCTTCGCGCAACTGGACGCACCGGTGTCATATCCACGCTTCTGAGCACCCAGCAGGTTGGGGATCAGCACGGCGGCCAGGATGCCGATGATGGCGATGACGATCAGCAGCTCGATCAGGGTGAAGCCTTGGGTCGTGTTCTTCATGGTAACTCCTGGGTGCGGCGGGCCGGTTAAGGGATAAATGGGCCAGACCTCGCCTGCGTATGGCTAGCCGGTGTTCGGGTGTCTCCCGTCCTGGCTTGATCCCAACTCTACGGGGGCCGTTCTCACAGGAGTCTTACCGGATTGCAAGCCAATAAACGTTTCGATCTTGAAGCGTGAATCAGGAAAATAGCGTGCTCAGGCAAGAATTTCTCCTGCATACGGTTCATCAGGCTTTGTAAGACTTGGGGGCTTTGCCTGCGGGTGGTATGCTGGCGGGCAGTTCAGCCGAGTGGCGCCGCTGCCCGGTGAATGGGCGTGCTCTTCAGGCCGCCCCTGATTTCATCAAGCACATGGACATGCGCGCAGGTCGCAGAGGTGCGCCCTCTGTCAGGCTGCGTGTGTGGGCCAGAGGAGAGGCTTTTGGAACTCACGCCGCGCGTTCCGCCGCACAGCAACGACGCTGAAATTAGCGTGCTGGGCAGCATTTTGCTGGACAACGACACCCTGGGGCAGCTGGGCGACACAGTCACGCCTGAGATGTTTTACCGCGAGGCCCACCGCAAGATCTTCACCGCCATGCGCACACTGCAGGAGCGCGGTGAGCCGGTGGATCTCGTGACCCTCAGCGAGGATCTGCGCGTCAAGGGGCAGCTAGACGAGGTGGGGGGGCTGACCTACCTGATTGGCCTGTCGGACCAGGTGCCCACAGCGGCTTATGCCGAGCACTACGCCCGCATCGTGCAGGAGAAACACACGCTGCGGGCCCTGATCAGCGCCTCGGGTAAAGCGATGCAGCTGGCTTACGAAGCACAGCTGCCCTTGGAAGACCTGCTGGACCGCGCCGAGAAGATGATCTTTGAGGTGGCTGAGCAGAAGAAAAAGGGCGAAGCCTTTCAGGCTATGAACGAGGTGGTGACCGAGACCTTCGAGTACATCACCCTGCTGCACCAGAACAAGGGCATTCCCGACGGGGTGAGCAGCGGCTTTCGTGACCTGGACGAGCAGATTTCGGGCCTGCAAAAGGGCAGTTTGAACGTGCTGGCCGCTCGCCCCTCGATGGGGAAGACGGCCTTCGCCCTCTCCATTGCGCAGAACGTGGCGCTGCGTGGGGAAAAAGCGGTGGCCGTGTTCAGCCTGGAAATGCCCGCCGTGCAGCTGGCTCTGCGCATGCTGTGCAGCGAGGCGCGGGTGGACATGAACCGCATCCGTTCTGGGCAGCTGAACGAGCGCGACTTCGAGCGGCTGGCCCACGCCGCTGGCCGGCTGGCCGACGCGCCCATGATCATTGATGACGAGCCGGACCT
Source organism: Deinococcus aquaedulcis (assembly GCF_019693445.1). Taxonomy (NCBI): domain Bacteria; kingdom Thermotogati; phylum Deinococcota; class Deinococci; order Deinococcales; family Deinococcaceae; genus Deinococcus; species Deinococcus aquaedulcis. Next base: position 16,541 of record NZ_JAHRBL010000031.1, read on the forward strand.
CACCCTGAACAACCTGCGCAGCAAGTTGCGGCGCATTGCCGCGCAGCATGGGCAACTGGGACTGGTGGTTATTGACTACCTACAGCTGATGTCCGGCAGCAAAAGTTCGGGCGGCAGCGACAACCGCCAGCAGGAGATCAGCACCATCTCGCGCGGCCTCAAAGGGCTGGCTCGTGAAATGGAGGTGCCCGTGATCGTGCTCTCGCAGCTGTCGCGCGCCGTGGAGCAGCGGCCCAACCACCGCCCCATGCTCTCGGACCTGCGGGAATCGGGGGCCATTGAGCAGGACGCCGACATCGTGATGTTCATCTACCGCGACGAGTACTACAACAAGGAAACCGACCAGCAGGGCATTGCCGAGATCATCATTGGCAAGCAGCGTAACGGCCCCGTGGGCACGGTGCGGCTGCAGTTTCACAGCGCCCATGTGCGCTTTAACGACTTGGCCCCGGAGGGCGTGTGATGCCCGAGGATCAGAACAAGGCCGCTGGTGCCGCCGGGCAGCGCCGCCGCCGCCGTCGCCGGGGGGCCCCGCAGCAGGCCCGGCCCGGTCAGGTGACGACCACCACCGCCACGCCCGTGCCCGCTGCGCCCAGCAAGCGCGGCCAGAAGCGCCCCCTGGCCGAGCCCCGCATTGGCGTGGGCTGCATTGTCCTGCGCGGTGACGAAATTCTGCTGGTGCGCGAGCGGGGCCGCTGGTCGCTGCCCAAGGGTGGCCTGGAAGCCGGCGAACTGGTGCAGGACGGCGCCCGGCGTGAGACCTTCGAGGAAACCGGCTTGGTGGTGGAACTGCGCGACCTTGCCTTCATCGTGGAGTTCCAGGCGGTGACCTGGGGGCACCACCTGCAGTTCTTCTACACAGGGCGCGAGGTGGGCGGCAAACTGGAACCCCGCGACCCGGACCGCGACGTGCAGGAGGCGCGCTTCGTGCCCATCCGGCAGCTGCGCGAGTTCATTCGCTTCCGGCCGCGTCTGGTGGCCCTGGAAACGTGGCTGCGCGAGCGCCGGCCCCGGCACTTTGTCTTTAATCTGGACAAGGAACCGGCCATGCTGCGCAAGCGCCGCCGGGTGGGCGAGCCCTCGCCGGGCGCGGCGGCCCAGGAACCGGAACTGACGGGCGAGCCGGACTTGTAAAGAGGACGCAGAGGCGTGGGGGCAGGACACCCCCACCTTTCTGTTGCTGGCTAAATCTGCTAATATCAGAATATGAAGCGTCTGTTACGCAAAGAGGCCGATCCACTGCCTGCCAGCGGACGCGGCTACCAGCATGTGTGCCCGCGTTGCGCGCAGGCCATGACCCTGCACGATCTGCGCGACGGGGATCAGGCGTACTGGTGCCATCCGTGCGGGCAGGGGCACCGCGCCAGCGATCCGCCACCTGCCGCGCTGCGGCCCTTGCCCCAGGCCGGGTAAGAAGAGAGCAGTTCTTCGGGCAAGCCGCGTGGGTGCCTGGAAGCGCCCGGTCGCCGCCAGCAGCCCTCCACCCAGTGGCCGTGCCGGGTGACGCGGCTCCGCTATGCTGAAGGCCATGACTTTGTTTTCCACCCCCACGGTGTCCAGGGCTGCCGCGCCGGACGCGCTGCTGGCGGGGCAAGTGATTGCGGTGACCGGGGCGGACCAGGGCTACGGCCGCGTGGTGAGTGCGGCGCTGGCCCGCGCCGGGGCCAGTGTGGTGCTGATCGGCAACAACAGCGAAACGCTGGCGGTGGCGGCCAGCCAGCTGGAGCACGCGGGCGGGCATGCCATTCCCATCAAGGCCGATGTGGGCGTGCCGCTGGACTGGCTGAGCGCCCAGACCCGCATTCTGGACATCTACGGTGCGCTGCACGGCATCGTGCATTTGGCCGATAAGCGGGCCCACACCGAGTTCACCATGCTCAGCGAAAGCGAGTGGATGGACCTGTTTAACTGCAATGTCAAAAGCAGTGTGGCCATCGCCCAGATTCTGCGCCGCCGCCTGCCGGAAACCTGGCTGACGATCATCGGGCCGCACCTGGATGAGCGCGGTTTGCAGGTCCATCCGCAGCGCGGCGCCATTCGGGGGCTGGTGGAACAGGCCCACGCCGAGGACCTGCGGCTCAACCTGCTGCTGCCGGCGCGGGCCAGCAGCGGCGAGGAGCCGCTGGACCGCCCGCTGGCTGCCGCTGTCCTGGCCCTGGCCAGCCCGGCCCTGGGCCACCTGCGCGGCAACGTGCTGGAGGTTCCGCTGCCCGAGGTGCCCCGGGTGCGGCCCGAGGGGCGGTAGCGCCGTGCGCTGTCCTTACTGCTCGGCCCCCGACAGCAAGGTGGTCAATTCTCGTCCCAGTGACGACGGTGCCAGTATTCGCCGCCGCCGCGAATGCCTGAACTGTGCGCGGCGCTTTACCACCTACGAGCGCGCGCAGCTTGAGCCCCTGATGGTGGTGAAACGCAGCGGGCCCCGCGAAGCCTTTAACCCCGACAAGCTGCTGCGCGGGCTGGTGCTGGCCAGCGAAAAACGCCCGGTGGACAGCGACGCCCTGCGCGCCTTCGCTTACGGCTTCGAAGACGACGTGCAGGCTGCCGAGATTCGCAGCGAGGAAATTGGCCGCCGCGCCATGACCTTTCTGCGCCCACTGGACGACGTGGCGTATATCCGCTTTGCCAGTGTGTACCGCGACTTTGATTCGCTGGAGCGCTTTATTGAGGAGATCCGGGGCCTGAAAGACGAGGGGTAGGCAGTGAGGAGTTGGGGCTTGTCCTGTTCCGGCCTGACACCTGCCCTGCGTCGTCAGTCCGCTGCAGCCCTCAGCGACCCAGCCGGGCGACCTACGTGCGGCTGGGCCCACCGGCCGAGGCGGGGCGGGGGAAGGCCGGGGTTTCGTTGGCCGGGGTGTGGCCGCGCACATCCTGGAAATACTCGCGGAGCTTGGCAAAATCCGCTTCCAGATTGCCAGTGGGGGTCACGTAACCCACGATCCCCACGCGGCGGCGGCCCCAATCCAGCACGGTCACGGCAATGGGCACCTTGGCTTCCAGGGCCATGTAGTAAAAGCCCGTCTTCCAGTAGTCGCCGCGACTTCGGGTGCCTTCTGGGGCGATGGCGAGCATGATTTCCTCTTCGCGCTCAATGATGCCCACCACGGCGTCCACAAAGTTGCCGCCCGAACGGCGCCGGTCCAGGGCGAGGCCCCCCACCGCGCGCATGAACACCCCCACGGGGAAGAAAAACAGTTCCCGCTTGGCCACAAAGCGCGCCGGGGAGCGGGTGGCCCACGTCCAGAAGATGCCGGGCCAGAAATCGGCGTTGTGGGTGTGCGGCGCCACGGCCCCCACACACTTCAGGCTGGGTGGGGGGGCCAGCACGGCCTCCCAGCCAGCAAGGCGCAGCGCCCACACCGCGAGACGCGAGCCGAAAGTGGGTTGCCGTCCGGGCCACAGAGGAGACATGGCCCTGAAGTATAGGCAGGCACTCTGACACGGTTCTTCAGGGTGGGACGCGGTTCATCTGGCCACCAGACCTCAGGGCGAGGGGGCGAAACCGGCCGAGGGGCGCAGCAGGAGACAAGGAAGAAAAACGCCCCTCCGAATATGGAGGGGCGCGGCCTGGGGCTGCTCTGAGCTGTAGATGCTGGACGGGTCTGGAGTCGGGCGCTGTGCCTCTACCGGCCGCGCTGGGTCAGGCGCCAGAGGGTCACCGCGTTGCTGATCAGGAGCAGGAAGCACAGCCCGGCCATCGGCCACTGGGCAGTCTGCACGAAACGAAAGGTCAGCAGGGCCCAGCCAATGACCAGGGCCGTAACCAGCCACACCCGCCAGGCGGGCGCGTTCATCGGGTTAACCTCATGGTCACAGGGTAGCGCGCGGGCTGCAGGCCAGGCGTCCCGGGGCTTATACGGGACGCCTCTGATTCCACAGCCTATTGGGAAGAGCGCAGGGGTGCTTTTCCATCGCCGGAGTCCCGTATTTCCTTGTGTTCGCTCTGCGATACCGCTCTACGAGTCCGCTCAGGCTCGCCTTCGGCTTACCTGAGTTCCGTATTACAGAATGCGCTGGCCCAGCAGGCTGGCGGCCATGCCCACCATCACCTCGGCCGTCTGGTTGTGGGCATCCAGAATGGGGTTGACCTCCACGATGTCCATGCTGGTCACGCGCCCGGATTCCGAGAGCAGTTCCATCAGGAGGTGCCCCTCGCGGTAGGTCAGGCCGCCGGGCACGGGCGTGCCCACCCCCGGGCACACGGCGGGGTCCAGGGCGTCGGCGTCAAAGGACACATGCAGGCCCTGCACGCCGCTCAGGCGCTCCAGGGTTTCCTCGTGAATGCGGGTGATGCCCAGCTGGTCCACGTCTTTCATGGTGTAGGCCTTGATGCCGGCCTCGCGCAGCAGTTCGCGCTCGTGGGGGTCCACGCTGCGAATGCCGATCATCACGATGTCTTCCGGGCGCATGTGCCAGCCGCCGCCCAGGCCGGTCAGGCGGGTGTCGCCCAGGCCGGTCAGGTGGGCCACGGGCATGCCGTGAATGTTGCCGCTGGGGCTGCTGTCGGGGGTGTTGTAGTCGGTGTGGGCGTCCACCCAGATCAGGCCCAGGCGACCGCCACCCGGGGCCAGCCGCAGGGCGTTGCCGGTCACGGTGCCCATGCTCACGCTGTGGTCCCCGCCGATGGTCAGCGGAAAGACGTCTGGCCCCAGGGCCGCCACGCGCTCGGCAGCGGCGGCGCAGGCCTCCTGAATGGGGGTCAGGAACACCAGCCCGCCCTCAATGAGCTTGTCCACCGATTCGGGCAGGGCCACCCCCACGTCGCCCAGGTCCGTCACCGCGTGCCCCAGCGCCCGCAGCGCCCCGGCCAGATGCGCGTTGCGCAGCGCCGATGGCCCCATGTCCACACCGCGCCGCCCCGCGCCCAGATCCATCGGAATGCCCAGCAATGCCACGTTCATGCTGCCCAGCCTAAGCGCTGCTCTGCGCTATGCCTTGCGGGTGCAACTTTATTGTCCCCCCAGTGGCCCCAGCACGCTGGGCGCGCCCTACACGCTGAATATTCATGCCAGCGAGCGGGCCCAGAGGTGCAGCGGACCGTCGTCGGGGTCGATGCTTTGGCCCGTCACGGCAAAGCCCAGTTTCTGCAGTACGCGGGCACTGGCGGGGTTGGTCAGGGCGGTCTGGGCCGTGACGGTCTGCACGCCCTGCTCGGCCAGCCACGCCAGCAGCAGCCCGGCGGCCTCGGTGGCGTAGCCCTGCCCCCACACCGCCGGGCTCAGGCCGTAGCCAATCTCGACCTCCGGGCCCAGTGGCCCCTTGATGCCCAGCTGGCCGATGGCCTGCGCCTGGGCGCGGTGGACGGCCACAAACGAGCCCGGCCAGGTGGGCTGGTCCTGGGGCCAGTGCGCCAGCTTGTGGGGAAAGAGGGGGAGCAGGTCCCCCGGCCACTCGGCCGGCACCTGCACGGGGCGCTCGCCACTGGGCAGCGGCAAACGGAGATCAAAGGGCGCGCCCTGCAGCCGCCGCTCCACAAGTGCGCGGCTCAGGGGCAGCAGGTCCAGGCGGGGACCAGACAGCAGGGCCATGCCCCCACCCTAGCGTGGCCGGCAGCGGTGGGGGTGGCCCCACGCGCTAGACTGGGCGCTCAGTTTTTTGCTGTTTCCCGGGCACCCGTGCCCCAGCCTGCCATGACCCAAGCCCCCCCGCCCCCCACCCCCGCGCCCCGGCTGGGCAAGCGGCTGATGCTGCTGGCCGATCAGGTGCATCCCTTCGTGTACCGCGACGCCTTTCCGCAGGGCGTGCCGGCGGTGGACGCGGTGCTGGCGGCGGGCGACCTGCCCGGCTACTACCTGGAGTTTCTGGCGACCAAGCTCACCGTGCCCGTGATTTACGTGCATGGCAACCACGCCAACGAGTACGTGAACGAGGGCGAGGGCCGCGTGGCCCCGCGCGGCGTGATCAGTGCCCACGGCCGGGTGGTGGACGAGGCGGGCCTGCGGGTGGCGGGCTGGGGCGGGGTGCCGCGCTACCGGCAGGACGGCGAAGGCCAGTACAGCGCCGCGCAGGCCCGCTGGGGGCTGGGGCGTCTGGCATGGCAGGCACGCCGGGGGGTGGACGTGCTGCTCACCCACGCGCCGCCCACCGGGCCCCACGCCGGAGCCGACCACGCCCACCGGGGCTGCGAGGCCATCACGACCTTTATGGCGCGGCGGCGCCCGGCGGTGGTGGTCCACGGCCACATCCACGAGTATGAAGGCCGCAAGCTGGAGTACACCGATCCCGTCAGCGGCGCCCGCGTGCTGAACGCCTACGGCTACCGGGTGGTTGAGGTTTAAAGGCAGAGGCTGGAGGGGCGTGGGCGAGGCAGTGGGCATCGCTGGAGTGGGCTTTGAAAGGGGGAGGACACCAAGCGAACTGATATTGGCTGCCCTTGAACGGCAAGGCGGAAGGCCAGTCATCGGTTCGCTTGCCCTGGCTCTGTGTGAACTTCGTCTACTCTGCGCCTCTCTCAGCAGCCCTCAGCTCGCAGCAGCGCGCTCGCCGGGCCGTCCTTCCCTGGCCCGCCTGACCTGCGCCATTTCGCTTAAGGTCTGCTGTAGAAGCGGCACATGCAGCGCCGCCCAGGTGCGCCCATACTTGCGTCGGTCTGGTGAGGCTGCCTCCTCCTGCGGGGGCAGAGACCAAGAGGGAGACGCCCACCTCTTCACCAACGGGCGCGCGAGCGGGCCACGGCCACAGCGGGGGTTCAAGTCCCTCCACCCGCCACACTTCAGCTTCCTTCCACCCGGCGCCCGAGCCCTGCCCTCGGCGCCGGGTGTCTGTTGGGGGGCTAGCATGCCCCCGTGTTCGACGAGCCCTGTCCCCCCACCAACGCCGCGCGCCTGCGGGCCTTTCATGTGGCCCTGGGCGAACCGGCGCTCACCCGGCCCACCGTGCCCTCGCCCGCCCTGCTGGCGCTGCGCCGCACCCTGATCGCCGAGGAAGCCGCCGAGGTGCAGGCCGAGTGGGCGGCACTAGAGATGCGGCTGCAGGCTGGGGAGACGCTGGTCCCCAGTGACCTGAGCGCCCTGGCCCATGAACTGGCCGACCTGCTGTACGTGACCTACGGTGCCCTTGACCGCCTAGGCATTGATGCCGACGCAGTGTTCGCCGAGGTGCACCGCGCCAACATGGCCAAGTTGACCGGGCCCCGCCGCGCCGACGGCAAACTGCTCAAGCCACCCGGCTGGCAGCCAGCCAATGTGCGCCGGGTGTTGGAGGAGCAAGCAAAGGCAGCGGGGGAGAGGCGCTGAGCTCTGGGCGAGTTCAGCAACACAGGCCACCGCCCACCGCCTGGGCTGCTTTTGCCTCGGCGGTGGGCGGTGACGTCTCAGGCTGAACGCTGGCTCATAGCGGTGGCCCGTTCTTCTCTGGGGGCCAGCAGCAGCCTCTTCATGCCGTCAGTACCGCTGTTATTACGTTCACTCACTTCGTTCTGGTGCCTGGTTTCAGAACGGGGTTTCTTCTTCAGCGCGGGCAGGGGCGGGGCGGGCGGCCTGGGGGGCCGGGCGCGGCGCGGCGGGGCGGGCGCTCTGGGGAGCCGCCTGACCGGGCGCGCGGCCGCCGGGCGTGGCGTAGCGTTCCTGTCGCTTGCCGCCCCGGAAGATCGCCAGCGTCACGTATTCAAACTCGCCGTCGGACTTCTCGCGCACGTGCTCGGGGTCAGTGCTCTTGGCGCCGCGCGAATACTTCACGGCGGCAGGCAGCTTCATCTTGCGGCTGTCCACGGCCTCCAGCTCGCGGCGGCGGTAAGCGTGCCCCTTGTGGATGATCAGCTCCTCGCCTTCGGGGCTGGTCCACTTGCGCGCGCCGAGGAGGCTCCAGTCGAAATCGGGCTCGTTGTCCAGCGGGAACTGGTAGCCCCCGGTGGGCACGTCGCCGCTGGTCCAGCCCAGGCGGCCATACTGGCGCTGAACGTCCAGCAGTTTGTCGGCATTCTCAACGTCAACGGTGACCCGGGCGCCCAGGTCGGTGGTGAATTCAATGTGCAGCATGCTGCCTCCTTATGTAAATAACATAACACAGAATGGGTGTTCTGGCTAGCGGACATCATCCTTCGGTGCGCCGGGTCAGCACGTAAAAGGCGCGCTCACCGTCGCGGGCGAGGTCGGTGACTTCGTAACCCTGGGCCAGGGCAGTGCCCAGGGCGTCGCGCAGGGCCAGCCGCCATGCCAGCCGCGCGGCAGCGGAGAGGTGCTCGGGGTGGGTGGGCACTTCTGCCAGGCGCACTGGGGCGCCGGGGGCCAGCCGGACCGGGCCCGGCGTCTCGCCTTGGGCTTCCAGCACCCGTTCCCCATTTGGTAAGGGGGCGGGTCGGGCCTTGATAGGTTGGGTCAGGTCCCACTCCACCAGCAGCCGGTCAGCGGGAAAGGCGTGCGTGCGGTCGGCTTCCAGCGCGTACCAGTCGGGCAAATAGGTGCGGGCCCGCGCCCCCAGCTTGCCCAGATTCAGGCGGGCGTTGCGGGCCACCAGGGGATCGAAGGTCCAGGTCATGCGCCGCAGCCCCTGGGCCAGCACCCGCTCGCGCTGAGCATGCTTGAGGGCCAGCGCCAGCCCACTGCCCCGGCAGGCCGGGTCCAGGGCCAGCAGGTGCGAGTGGTGCCACACCTCGCCCTGACGCAAGGCAGGAAAACCGAAGGCGAGGCCCACGGGGCGTTCGGGCTCGGCCTCAGGGTAGGCCCCCAGGACCACACCGCCACTCACGGCGCTGATGCGAAACAGGGTGCCTGGGGTCACTTCGCGGTCGGTGTAGCCCCAGGCGGCCACCTGCACCTCTTCCAGGGCGCGAAAGGCCCAGGGATCGTTGACCTCCTGCACCACATACCCCGGTGGCACGGGCACCATCAGGCGCGCCGCTCCTCGTGCAGCTCGGCCACGCGGGCGAGGAACTCGCGGTTGAGGGTTACGCCGGTTCCGGGGCCGGCCGGGACCGGCATCAGGCCGTCCTCGGCTTCCAGGGGCTCGTGAATCACGTCGGTGGCCCAGTACCGGCTGGCGCTGCTGGTGTCGCCGGGCAGGGTGAAGTTTGGCAATGTGGAGAGGTGAATGTTGTGCGCGCGGCCCACGCCGCTTTCTAGCATTCCGCCGCACCACACGGGCGCTCCGAACGCCTGCGCCACATCGTGCACGCGCCGGGCCTCGGCGTGGCCGCCCACCCGGGCCACCTTGATATTGATCACCCCGCCCGCCCCCAGCGCCAGTCCCTTGCGGGCGTCCTGGGCGCTGGTCACGCTCTCGTCCAGGCACAGGGGCGTGGCTAGACGGCGCTGCAACTCGGCGTGGTCCACCAGATCGTCCCAGGCCAGCGGCTGCTCGATATACGTCAGGGCAAAGTCGTCCAGGGCCCGCAGGCGCGCGGTGTCGGCCAGGGTGTAGGCGCTGTTGGCATCCACCGTCAGGCGGATGTGGGGAAAGGCCTCGCGGGTGGCCTTCACCGGCTGCACGTCCCAGCCGGGCTTGATCTTCAGCTTGATACGGCGGTAGCCCTGGTCCACATGGCGGCGCACCATCTCCACGGTGGCCGCCTCGTCCGGCTGAATGCCCAGGCTCACGCCCACTTCCACCTGTGTTTTGCGCCCGCCCAGCAGGGTGCCCAGCGGCACGTTCAGCGTGCGGGCCCACAGGTCCCAGGCGGCCATCTCCACCATGGCCCGCGCCATGCGGTTGCCGCGAAAGGAACCCAGGGCGTCATTGACCGCTTCGGGGTTGGCGAAGGTGCGGCCCAGCACACGCGGCAAAAAGACCTCGCGCAGCAGGTGCAGAGCGCCCGCCACCGTTTCTTCGCGGTACATGGGCGCAAATTCCATGGTGCCCTCGGCCACGCCTTCCAGACCTTCACCGCGCAGGGCCAGCAGGGGCACCAGTTTTTCGGTCTGCACCCCAAAGCTGGTTTCGAACCGGAACTTCAGGGGCAAGCGCACCACCCACAGTTCTGCTGCCTCAATTCTGAACATGCCCCAGTATGCCCGGCAGCTGAGCTAAAAAGCTCGTGCAGGACGGGAACGGCCGGGCCTCAAGAAAGGAGCAGGGCACAGGGGTTGACAGATCTCGCAGGCCCCTGTATCTTTTCTGAGCCTCAAGCGAGGCGGGGAGCATGACAAGACGAAGAAGAGCGTACAGGGCGACCTGACAGGGTCGTGTGACCGGATCTCCCCCCGGAGGTCTCCAGAGTCACGAAGAGCACTCCGCATGCGGAGTGCGAACAAAGCTCCTTTGGAGCGAAA
>NZ_JAHRBL010000032.1 GCF_019693445.1 Deinococcus aquaedulcis
CCGTCGGACTCAGGGTTGGTTCAGCAGTCTGCTGGTAGGCGGTCACGCCTGCCAGACCCAACACGCCAATAGCCAGCACTGCTGCCACGAAACGTTTCATCGTCGTCATCTTTCACCTCCTGCCATTAACTCTACGGACTTCTCGAACGTATTTCTGCTCATTTGTGGGGGAGACCCAGGACATGCTGCTCGCGCGCTTCGCCAACATTTCCAAGCAGCGCGTTGGACTGGAAAAGAGAAGCGTAGTGATGGGCTGTACAAGCAGCAGGAAGGCGAAAAGGCCTTCCGGCACGTGGATTGTGGATGGTATGGATCAGGTCAATAGCTATAAGCCAGCGCCGACGCCGGAACTGACAATCAAGAGCGCGCCGGTCGAGCCCAAGACTGGAAGAAATGAGCGGCTTACCCCTCCCTGTTAATCTGACGCTGAGAGATTGCTGGAGTGTCACTCACGAGGGCCTGGGGTCGTGTGGCTCGATCACCTGTCACCTGCTGTCATGACGACATGATGTCCTACGCCCTGGGCGTATGAACGGCCAGTCAACAGTGATGAGGACTACATAAAAACCCTTACAATATTGCCATGCGCCTACGTACCTTGGGGGGATTGTCCTTTGAAGGCAGCAGCTTGGGGCGTCCAAAACCACTGCTCCTACTGGCCTATCTCACCTTGGAAGGTCCGCGGCCCCGGCGTTTTCTGGGTGAATTGTTCTGGCCAGAGGCAAGTAACCCAGCAAACTCCCTTGCGGTCGCGGTGCGCCTGATTCGCCAGGCCGCGCCAGACGTTCTCCACGACGACGGCGTTCGCCTGTGGGTGGATCTACCGTGCGATGCCCTTGACTTTGAACAAGCCGTTCGTGCCAAGCAACTGGAAACGGCTTTTGCGCTTTATCAAGGTTCTTTTTTGGATGCGTCCGAACTCCCGGAATGGGGGACTGAGCTGGAAGAGTGGACGTATGCCAAGCGAGAGTCCCTGGCAGAAACCCTCCGTGAGCTTGCCCTGGCTTTCGCAGAGAGACAAGCTGCATTAGGCCACTTCGAACACTCAACCCTATGGGCAGAACGGTCTATTCAGGTGGCAGGCGCGCCGGACGCCATGCCAGAGTTCTGGCTGCGCCTCATGCCCCTCCTGGTGGCCGGTGAAAGCCCCCTCATGGAAGAGGCGCGGCAACGGGCCGCCGAGTGGGATTTGAAGTGGGACGGGAACATTGAAACGGCGCGTGCACGATTGCGCCAGAGTTTCCTTGGTCGAGAACTGGAGTTGACCCGGTTGCGCCACCAGCCAGCAGGACGCTGGGCTTGGATCAAAGGCGGCTCCGGCTTGGGCAAAAGTAGCTTACTGCGGCAACTGACGGGACTCCTTTTGCCTGCACGTTCAGGCCTGCCTTATGCCACGCTTGAGCCGCTCCTCAAGCAAGTGATTCAGCGTGGAGATGAGGCCATACTCCTGCGACACCTCGCTGCTCAGGATGGCGTCTGGCTGCTCGACCATTGGGAAAGCATGGATGAGGAGAGCCGCACGCTGTTGACGAAGCTGCGACATTTGGGCACACAGGCCACTGTGATTGTGACTTCCTGCGTAGAACCTCCCTTTTCTGTGGATGAACGCATGGAGCTTGGCCCGCTCACAGCGCAGGAACTTACGACCTACCCAGGCGCATTTGAGGCCACAGCAGGTCTGCCGAGCTTAGTGAATGCCTGGCTGCGTTCAGAACCTGTCGAAACAGCGTTGGATACCCGTATCCAGAGTCTGCCTTCTCACGCGCAGCACGTCTATGGGGCCCTGACCCTTCAGGAATCGCCGAATCTACCCCTCATTCGTCAGGCCCTTGACCTGACTGCCCCTGAGCTTGCCCTGGCCTTGGAATACCTCATGGACGCCGGCTTTATTGAGCCTTCTGGAGAGGTCCGGGGACAGAAGGCTGCGAGGCGTATTTTGGCTGCGCGACCCACACTGGAAGCTGACCTGGCCTTACGAATTGCCAGACAGCTGAATGCCTCCGCTGCCTTGCCCTTTTTCCAAAAGTCACGTGCCCTATGGGAGAAACAAGACCTACAGTCGGTGCAGAGGTCCTACCAAGCCTGGGCAGAGAAAGCCCTACAACGTGGCTTTCCTCTGAAGGCTGCTGAAGCCCTGAGTGAAGCCCCGCCAACCAAGTCCCTGACCCTCCTGCATGCCCGCGCTCTGGAACGGGCTGGACGGTTCAAAGAAGCGCTCCTCATACTGACCGACCTACCTACGGTTTCGGAGATCTCTGCCCTGAAAGGCGCGCTGTACTGGCGCCTTGGGCAACCAGACTTGGCGAGGCAACACGCAGAAGCCGCCCTCGAAGGCGAAGATGAGGCCAGGGCTGAAGGGTTCAACACCCTGGCCAATCTCGATTTTCAGCAGGGCGATTACGCCAGCGCGGAGAAGCGCTACCGGCGGGCTGCGACACTCTGGCAAACCCTTGGAGACAATGCCCGCTGGGCCGGGGTACTGAATAACCGGGCCGCAGCCCTGAGTGCAGCTGGCGAGGATGCCGAAGCTGCTTTTAGTGAGGCGCTGACAGCAGCGGGCGACAATCTGGTGATGCGCGCGCGCACAACGTTGAATCTGGGACAGGTGCGTGAGCAACGAGGGGATCAGGCCGGGGCAGTGCAGGCCTACCAGGACGCAGCCTCGTTGGCTGAGGACGCCGGCTCGCTGAACACTTCTGCCAAGGTTTGGAATAACCTCGGCGCTTTGTATCACCGAACCAACCAGACGGCAGAGGCCAAGCATGCCTACGAGCAGGCGTTGACGCTTGCCAAGAAGGGCGGAGAGAAGCTCTTGTTGGGGATGGTCCTGGCCAATATGGCCGAACTCACCGAGGACCAGGAAGCGTTCGAGGAAGCGTTGCGCTTGATTGAGAAGAGCGGCAATCCAGCCATTGTCGCGCGTTATCAAGCGGTCTATCAGGTGTTCATCGCTCGATCATCCCGAAGCGCGCAAACTTAACGCATGCCCTGGATATTCACTGAACTTAATGGGGTCGTGTTCTTGGAGGTAGAAGATGAAATTGTCAATCCAATGCTTGATCCTGCTTGGCTTGCTCTCCAGTTGTGGCGGAAACGGCCCCGTCGTTACCGGGCCACCAACCCTGAGTCTCAATCAGACCCAAGCGCTCTCAACTGAACGCATCACGGCGACCTTGACTGGCATCCCCGTTCAGGAGGCGCGGGTGTTTGTCGGTGACACAGCCGTGAATGTGATCTCGGCAACAGGGGAGACCATCATTTTCAGCTTGCCTTCTGGCGTGAGGCCAGGCCCGCAAGTGGTGCGCGTCGAGGCGAGAGGCCAGAGCTTCAGGCAGTCTCTGGAGGTGCTCGGGAAGGTTTCGACCACTGAAGTCGCGGTCTTCGTGAAAGCAGGCGTCACGGAAAGTGATTTCAAGGCCCGGCTGAACCAGCTCAACCTGGGGTTGACCCTCATTGATTTCAAACCCCTGGGGGGGCCAGGACCGTGCGCGAACACCTTAGCCCGGGTGGGTGTTCCGAGCGGCCAGAGCATCGGGAAGGTGCTGAGCGGGCTGAGGCAGGCCACTGAGGCGGACGTGATCCTCCAGGCAGATCCGGTGAGTATCTGGGATCTGGATGTCGACCATCTTGCCGCTGTTGGGGTTCCAGCAGCGCGTCAGCGGGGCCGGAGTGGTAAAGGCGTGACCATCGCCGTCCTGGATACGGGCGTCACCCGGAACCGGCATGTGGACCAGAATCTCCTCCCAGGGTATGACTTCGTGGACGAAGACTCCAATCCAGGAGATGCCTTCGATGACCCGGTCACGCCTGGCCTGGATGGTCACGGTACGCCGGCGGCTGTTCTCGCTGCTGGTATACAGTTTGGAGTTGCGCCTGAGGCGCTGGTTCTTCCCATTCGCATTGGGAGTGCGAATGGGCAAATTTTGTCGAGCCACGCGGTTCGGGGCGTCTGTTTCGCGTTGAAGACCGTGCCGCCTAAACAACTCGTATTGAATCTGAGTTTTGGTGGTGACACCCCCATGCAGGGACTGAAGAACGTCCTAGCTTACGCATTAGAGCAGCAAGTGCTGGTTGCTGCTGCAGCTGGAAATCAGGGGAGTGGCGGTCCGACACACTATCCTGCGGCGTTCGATCTGCCTGGATTGGTGGCCGTAGGTGCGCTCCAGATGCTTCCCACAGGAGAGTGGCGTCCCGCTTCGTTCAGTACACGCGGAGCCTACGTGGATATCGCTGCGCCGGGACAGGGTGTCAGCAGCAGCAGTCCTACCAGCAACATCCAGGAATACGAAGGGACGTCGTTTGCAACACCGCTCGTTACCGGTGCTCTGGCGTTGTGGCGACAAGCTTATCCAGAGGCCACACCAAGCGAGATCGAAAAGATGCTCAAAAGCAACGCCACCCCTATGCCTGCAAGTGCAGCGACAGATGTGGGCAGCGGCATGCTGAATCTTTCCAAAAGTCCCTAAAAAGTGCCAAATCAGTGATGGCATGAAAACAGGGGGAGGCCGTTTGCCTCCCCCTGTTTTCATGCCCAATCTGTTCGTCCGGTAGAGGGACTCGTACGGCCTCTATCTGCTCGTAAGGGGTCACTTGCGACAACATCATTCCCCCTGCATGTAAGGTCAGGATGGCGCACGCCACGGCGAAGGGCCGGCCCCGTTTGAAGGTACCCAGATAAAGCAGAATGGTCAGCACGAACAGCGCCAGTGTCACTTCAATGGGCATTGATATGGACATGACTTCTGGAGGCCGTGGCAGCATCAGGCGTCCGGCCCCAGAATGGTCGGCAGTGAATCCAGGCCTTGAGGAATAGGCGTCGAGCGCAGGCGGCCCGGCGCCTGGATAACCTGCGGCCAGTCGCTGACCTCCAGCACGTTCACGGTCACGTTCTCACTCTGGTCTTCAGCCACGATCTCCAGCACCAGCCGACGCCGACCATGACTGACGGCCCGGTGCCATAAACTCCCCATGTTCTCAGGCCACAGACTGGCGTACTGAGCGCCGGGCGCAACCGTCATCTGCTGATGCACTAGGCTGCTGGCCACCCTCTGCGCGTCGGCCTCGCTGTGCCCTGCACGCCTGAGCAGGTTCAGCAGCCGGTTGCGGTACTCCTCGGTAGACTTCATGCGTTCGGGGCCGGAGCCCATTCCAGCACGCGCTCAAACGGCAGCCAATCGGAACCGAACGAGTTGTAGTGTGCCACGGCGATGCGCCCGTCCGGATCAATCAGCAGCTCAGCGGGCATCCTCATCAGCTCCCCGTCGCTCTTCAGGGCTTTGGTGCCCATCATCTTGAAGCCCTGCACGATCGTGCTCAGGTTGCGCACGTCCAGGGTGCCGGCCACACTGTGCGTCAGGCCGTACTGATCGTAGGTCTCGTCGTTGGGGTCAGCCAGCACGGGGTAGGGCGGATGCTGGCGGCCAATGCCTTCCTGCAGATCTTCCAGGGTGCTGCCCCAGATGGAGAGGATCTGGACGCCGCGGCGCTTCATCTCGTCCGCCATGGTAATGATCTGCGCGTGGTGTGGGTTGCACAGAGCGCACGTGCTCTGACGGTTGAACGTTAACCACACGCGCTGGCCACGCAGGGCACTCAGGCGCACCTCGCCGCCGTGCAGGTCTGGGAGGATGAAGTCAGGCGCCATCTGGCCGGCCTGGAGTTTCGGCGAGACATTGTGCTCGACATCATTGGCCAGAGACCGCAAGGCGCCCAGGCCCATCAGGTAGCTGATGGTGCGCACGAGCAGATCCCACCGCATGGGAACCCGCTGTGCAATCTGGCCCAATGTCAGACCCCGGAGCGCCGCGCGGTACACCAGATCAATCGGCCCCCCTTCCGGCTCGATCTTGGATGCAAGAGGCGTCGCCACAAAGCGGTCTCCAGGCGTCATGGCTGCCTCATGGGCCCGGAGGGTTGCCGCACACTGGGCAGCCGCATGTACTCCGTCCTGAGCATTGCTGCTGCCCAGAAAACGCTTATGGGAAACGGCCTTGGGCAGGTGCAACTGCACGCTTGCATGTCGGCCAGCAAGGGGGACCAGGGCGGACAAGACCCTCTCGTGCGCCAGGGCATCCATCTCTTCCATGGAAAGGTAACGCCGCCTTACCAGGAGTTCCAGGGTATCAGGCACGCTCTGGCCGTCCTGATGGGCCTGTGTGATTGCTGTTGCTGGAACATCCTTGCTGCGCAGCAGTGTGCTCCAGTGGGGCGCGAGTGCGCTGATAATGCCGGTGATTTGGCCGTCGCAGATCTGCAGCTTGGTATTGAACTCTGGCGCGAGAAACGACAGGTGCAGTTCTGCAGGTTGCCGTTTGCTGGCAGCGCTGAGAACGGCTTGCATGGCAGAGGCAACGTGAGGAGTGGACACCTGGGTCATAAGTACAGTGTGGCGCGAGTCGCTAATAATTGCAAGTTTTTCCTATATCAAGAAAAAAGCGGCTCTAGGCCGCTGTGTATGTCCAAATTTTGCAAGCTTTTCTTAGAGGGTTAGGAAGTCAGCCACGTTCTGTTTCAGGACCCCATACCGTTCAAGTTTGCCCTGAACAAATGGCGCGGCCCGGTCCATAACCCCCCTCACATGCGCAGGCGTATTGATTCGAAAGGTCCCGATTGAGTTGTCCTCCAGTTGCTGCTGGAGAGATTCCGCTTGCCCAGTGGCCACCACGACAGCCACACCAAACCGAGCCTCCGACGACTTGGCACGGCCCTTGAAATCCATGACGAAGTAGGACAGAGAGTGGTGCGCCAAGACCTCCAGAACAGAGCGGAACATACCAGGGCTCGAGGTGTACGGCGCTCCCATCATCGTGATGGTGGACCAGTGGTTCCCTGCTTCATCTTCCAGAGCGCCATCAAACAGCTCCACCTTGGGATACTGGCTGGCGAGCAGATGGCAGGCCTGGGCGTCTGAAGCCACAAACCGCGCGTGTGGACCATTCAGACCCTGGAGCGCCAGATCCCGCAGACCAGCTGCTTCGCGCACACGACCCTCTGGCGTCAGGTGCCCAGCATTCACGTGAAGCAACAGGTACGCCTGGCTCTGACCGTTCACCGTGGCCAGCACCAAGCGCCCCGACAGGTCTCCAACCTCGTGGAGGAACGTGGTCACACGGTCGGCCTGTTCTTCCAGCGCCTCAGCACTTGGGGCCGGCTTCATCATCTGCATCGTGAGGCATACGGCCAGATGGCCGTCATCCATGACAGCCAGGCCTTGTTGGGCTGCTGGCGCCAGAAGCAATCCAGCATGGGGGACGTCGCTCACCATTTGTGCGGTGACGGCCGTACGCAGGAGAGGGCTGTGCGAGCGCCGGCGGACGGGGCGGAAGGTTGAGATAGAGGCCGCGCTGGTCATAGGGCTACCTTACAAACCCCTCTGAGGCACGCAGAGGCATTTGGAGACCTCAGGGCAAACCCCGTCAAAACCGTTGTGATTTAAGGCTTTCGTCCCCAATAATGAGTCACGGTCCATGACTGCTCCTGACGCCTCACTCAACTCCCTGGCTGCCCGGTACGTGGCACGCTATATGAGGTGTGCTGGGGACAGCTGTGAGTTATGGGTGGCCCGCAACGGCGACAATCTCGAAGACGCCCCCAACTTTCTGGCTGGGGAACGCTGGAGTGACATCGAGAGCGGGATCATGGCCCAGGATCTGGGTTGGCGCATCAATTCGCTCCTGGGTCTATCGCTCGATGTGGACTGGAGCCTGCACCCCTCCCGTCAGCAGGTGCTGCACGCAGCGATTGAAGCCGCGCAGGACCTGGCGCAGACCTTCGATCATCCCGACGCCGCCGTGGCGCGGGATGATGAATTTATGGCCTCCTATGGCCTGAAACGGGATGAATTCAATGACCGGCAGGAGCGGAGGCGACTCCGAGACCGGGTGTACGCTCTGCTGGAGCGGCATGGCTTACAGGACACCCGGCACGTGCTGTACGATCACGCCTCTTATTGGCGTGACGCCCAGGGGCACCTGCTCCTGATGTGTCAGACCTACACCAGCCCAGCAGATTTG
This sequence comes from Deinococcus aquaedulcis, assembly GCF_019693445.1. Taxonomy (NCBI): domain Bacteria; kingdom Thermotogati; phylum Deinococcota; class Deinococci; order Deinococcales; family Deinococcaceae; genus Deinococcus; species Deinococcus aquaedulcis. The sequence goes on from NZ_JAHRBL010000032.1 coordinate 8,013, forward strand.
GAGCCCATTCTCTCAGACGCCCAGGCTGTGCAGCTGGAAGGCATGCTCTTGGGCTCAGGCCCCTATAGTGCTGCCACGACCGCCGTGTTGTACCGCCCGCTGTTATAGGTTGCCAAGCGCGCGCTCGCGGTAAGCCTTCAATCGGCCCGCCACGTCCCCCCCCTGTTGATCTTCCAGCACCCGTTCAATAGGGCCTAACACGGTCTCCAGATCACTGACCGTCACCACCAGATCCAGTGCAGCCTCAAAGGCGCCCAGAGCGGCCTCGTTGTCTCCCCGACTTTGCGCCTCCCGGCCCAGGAGCACGTAGCCCTGCAGCATGATGGGTTCCACGACCGCACGCAGATCCTCAATCCAGTCTCCGTCCATATGCGGGAGCACCGTGGCGGGCACCGGCAAGAGCGTGGCGACGGTCGCCACGTCGCCCAATGTGATCGCCCGCTCCAGACGTTGCGTGTCCAGGACAGCTTCTAATTCATCTGCCAGTGAATAGACGCCACTCTCTGTATTGAATGGCAACGGCTCCTCAACCCCTGTAACCGCCCTCAGCTTGCGCCGGATGTGCTTGAGGGGATCGCGGATGTCCTTATCATCATCGCCAAACACCGCCTCTCGCAGCTCGTCTTTGGACTGTGGACCTCGCACCAGGAGCGCGGTCAGCAACCGAGACTGCCGACCCTCCAGCGTTAACGGCCGGTTCTCAATGCGGATGACTGGCCCACCAATCAACTGTCCGGAGATTTCAATGCGGCTGGAGGTCACGTTCGGGGAAGATTTGGCCCAGGGGGCAAATGCCGAGGCGGACCAGTTGCGCCGCACAAAGCTCTGGTACAGCGCGCCCAGTTCGTCAGCGTCCCACGCAGCAGGCGTATGGCGCTCGCCGAAACCTCGCATCCGAGAGGCTAAGGTGGCGGCGTGGTTCTCCGTCAATTCACCGCGCTTGCGGGCCAGTTCCGTCAGGTAAGCGTGGGCCCGTACTCCCGAGAGACCTGTATACCAGGAGGCGACTTCCAACCAGGTTCGGGCGTCCTCATCGTCCCCCTGGGCAAAAGCCAGATGCCCGTGCTCGAACGCAAGGAGGGAGTTGTACTCGGGCACGTCCTTCCATCCCTGATGGCCAGAGCTAAGGGCGCTCGCCGTTTTCAGTGCTTCTCTGGCCTGGCCGTGGTTTCCCAATTTCGTATGTGTGTCCGCAAGCAAGCAGTGCGCCGTGAAAATACGGTCTGGTCGTTGGGCTTCGCGCGCTGCTGAAATGGCGTACTCGAACGCGGACACCGCCTCTTTGAGATTCCCCTGCAGAAGCAGCTGGCGGCCTCTCGTTTGTTGCAGGCACCCCATCCACCGCGACTGTTCCTGCTCAGCGATCTCAATACCTTCAGCCAGCAATTGGGCGGCACGGGCCTCATCCCCGATATCCAGCACTACGTCGGCCAGCAGCATGACAGGACCCAAGGTCTTCGCCTGCATCCGCAGCTGCCGGTAGATGGTCAGCGACTCTTCCAGCATTTCAACAGCTTTGCGGAAGTGACCAGCGCGCTGCGCCGCGAAAGCCCAGCCGAACAGTAAGTAGGCCAGACCCTCAGCTGGACCTTGGGCCCTGGCATGGCGGCAGGCCTCTTCCGCTTCACGTTGGGCCTCCTCGTGGCGGCCCAGATTGGCCAGCGCGTGAACCCGTGTGGCCTGCATCTGCATGACCATCATGTCAGTCAGACCCAGTGGGTTTTCCAGAGCAGCCGTGGACGCTTCAAGTTGCGCCTGAAAATCTGCGCGAATATAGGCGTTGTAGGCAGCCAGGAGCGTCAACAGGGCACCATCTGGCAATTGGGTAGAGAGCTGCTGCAGGAGATCGAGACCCCGTGACGTGCAGCGGGTTTCAACCAGGGCCATACCGTAGTTCAGGGCCAGGGGCGGTGGCAGGACACCCGCTGGAATCTGATCCAGGAAGGCTGTGGCCTGCGCATAGAGGCCTCGTTCCATCAAGGCGGGAATATGGCGCTCTGTGAGCTGAATGATGGCCGTTGTGTCACTGATCGCCAGGAGATGTTCAAGAGCGTCCGTCACCAGGCCACTGTCAATCGCCCGGCGTGCAGCGCTGCGGTGAGCCATGGCCCAGCGCTCCGGGAAACGGCGCAGCTCTTCGGTGAGCAGCGCGCGCAGAAGGGGATGTGGCACGAAACGGCCGCCACCCAGGGAGCGGAGCGGCAGGCCAGCCCTCTGGACCTCTCCCAACCAGTTAACGGGCAGAGAAGGAACGTCCTGGGCGCAGTGCTCGTCCCATACGCTCATCACCGCCAGTTCTGGCAATGCTGAACGCACCAAGCTGGGCAGCAACTGCAACTGCCGGCGCACCAGGTCCTGCGGTGTGATGGGGCTGTTCTGTGTCGTGAGGAGCCCAATCCCCAACGGCCAGCCATTGAGGTGTTCAGCGTCTTTGAGCGTGGTGTCACGCTGCTCCGCGAGAGACAGGGCTTCATCCCGCGTGAACGCCAACGTGTCCATATCCAGGATGCGCAAGCGTCCCTCGGCAACCTGATACGAGAGCTCAAAGGCATCCAGTACACGTCCCGAGAGGATAAGCCGTTGGGTATCCGCCAGCCGCTCCAGCAGCAGACCCACCCACTGCTGAGCGTCCGAACCGCTGTGATCCGCCCGGTCGAGCATGACCAGCAGAGGACCCGCCGTTGCCAGACCGGCCGCAAAGGCCCGTGCTGGCACTGGCCCCTCACTGCGCTCCAGCAGACGGGTCAGGGCCTCGGCGGTATGGGGTGCCCGGACAGCCACCTCATCCACCAGTGCCCAGGCAATGCTGCGGGCTGTGCCGTCCAGCTCACTCAGGTCAATCAACAGGGAGGGGTGACGGTTGGCCAGCTGCTGGAGGAGCGTGCTTTTTCCATAACCACTGGGGGCTTCCAATGCCAGGTGTGGTGGGGCAAACGGGTCCTCGAAGGCTGCATAAAGCCGCTCGCGTTCGAGCCGCCTTACACCTGCCATCTGGCTTCGCACCGTCAAAGCTGCCTCCAACTGATAACTGACCGGTCCACGGCTGGACCGCTTAAATCATTGTAGGGTCAGCTGCTGCGCCGTGCCCACTGCAACACAGTATCCACCGTTAGAAAATCCGCCATGTATTCGTTGTAGTGCGCCGCCTCTATCTGTCCGTCTTCGTTGATCAGGAATTCGGCAGGCACCAGAAACATCTGCCCCTCTGAGATCCAGCCCCGAGGTCCCATCATCTTGAAACCTTCCTTGATCATGTCGTAATTCCTCAGATCAATCAGGCGCTTCAAGGAACGGTCCAGCCCGTACTGACGGTGAATAGAAGCGGTTTCATCGCACAGTACGGGGAAGGTGGGCCGGGTGCGGCCGACGGTCCGGTGTAGCTTCTCTACAGTCGTCGCCCACACCTCGACAATGGCTACTCCAGCAGACTCCATCTGCGCCTGCACCTGCATCACTGTGCGGTGATGTGGATTGCAGTGGGTGCAGTTGGACATGCGGTGCATCATCAGCCACACCCGTTTGCCCCGGAACTGACTGAGAGCCACAGGTGGGCCTTGCAGGGAGGGCAGAAGGAAATCAGGTGCCTGATCGCCGGGCTTCAGATGCCGGACAGGATAGGTGCCGTTTGGCGACACGATACGGGCCACGCCACGCTGAATCAGGCCAGCGGCCTCCTGAGCCACCACATCCCAGCTCAGATGACTACGCCGTGCGCTTTCAGCCAATGTCAGGCCGTCAATTGCACCCTGCCGCAGCACCTCATCAGCAGAATGCCCCTCAGAAGTGTTGAGTTGAGGCATCACTTCCAGCTGGTCGGTGGGCTTGATGCTGAGCGCGTCATCACTCAGCTGGCGTGCACTGGCCTCGGCATCCCGAACCAGGGCAGGCCCATCCACCTGAGAAATCCAGGACGCCGGCGCCTGAGGTGAGCTCTGAGCCGTCGCGGACTGGAGCACGATCGGCACAAATGCCATTTTGGTGCGCAGCTGCAGAAGCTCGGCTAACTTCTCTTCGCTGAGATGCCCGCTGCTCATCAGATTGCGCACGAGGTGCTGGGGCGTTTGTGCGCCGATGCGTGCGGCGTCCAACATTTCTGATGTCACGCCACCGTGCGCCAGAGACGCACTCCACTGCGGAACGAAGCGGCTTTGCACACCACAGATCTGCGTACCGGCCAACATGACGGTGGTGTTCAGAGCCTTGTCGTCAAATTGCAAAGAGACGGCTTGCGTGCCGCCGCGGCTCAGTGCGTCTGACAGGAGATCACCAGCCGTGCCTGTCGGAAGACGATTAGCGGTCATGGCATCACCAGCCATACCCCATGACCAACCCTGTGAAGAGTGTTGGACATCGGTAGGAAGCAGAAAACGAGGCTCATGGGATGGTCCCAGCATACCGGGCTATGACGGTCTGAGGTAGCCCCATTTGCCGCCCGTTGGGGGATTGACCGGACGTCTATTAAATATGTACTATTAGTACAGATAGCAAGGAGGAACAGTATGCATCAGCTTCCAGAGGTCATCAGACAGGGCAACGACGGCGAGAAGCTGGTGTGGCTGCACATCCACGAGAACGGCCCTGGCCCTTACGCTGCCGAGGCCGTGGGCAGTGCCCTGGGCCGCAACGCCCGCGCCACAGGCCGCACTCTAGCGGACCTGGTTAAGAAGCAATGGCTCAAAGTCTTGCCTTCAACGGCAGGCACGGGCCACAGACCCGCTCTGGCCTACGAGGCGTTGATTCCCGCAGGGCGCCCGATCACATCAGTGCATGAACCTCACTACATGCTGCGCGTGCTGGTGCAGGTGCACGCGGACGCCACGCCAGAAATGATTGAGCAGGCTGTACGTTTGCTGGCCCATCTGGGTTTTGGACAGCAGGATCTGCAGCTCGGGGCACGAACCCTGGACCGCGACGGTCTGACCTTTCGGGAAGCCCTGCATTTCAAACACATGGTCTTCCTGGCGACCGGGCAGGTTTCAGGCATTACCGGCGCCCTGACGTTCTACGGTGAGATCTTCGACCGTCAGCGCCATCCCGGCGAAGTGAATGCCACCCACGCGATGGAGCGGCGCTTAGGCGGGCAGTATCAATACGAAGCGCAAACACTTGGCGTTCAGCGCTTACCAGGCCTGATGTACTACCGCACCAGCATTACGCTGCCGCACCATGCTCCAGCGGAAAGCACTGTCGTTCTTGACCTTGATCCGGAGACCTGTCTGCCTTTCCTGCAACAGTACGTCCGCCCCATGCCCAACAAGACGCCGGCAGCCTACCTGGCAGCCTCCGGCATCGAAGAGGGCCACTGGGTCCAGTTAACGGACCCCGCCAGCGGCGAGCACACCCCCTTGTTGATTCCTGCAGACCAAATGTCGCACGCGGTCACCTTGGGCGCCCAGGCACTTCTGCAGCGCCTTCAGGCCCAGCAGCTGCCTAATATCTTCACGCTCTGATCTGACTCGCCAGGGTGTCACTGACTTGCCGCATGACCTGCCAGGCCACCTGATTCGGATTGAGCCCAGCAGGATGCAGCAGGTACGGCACACCAGCGTCGCGCGCCGCGTCCCGCAACGATCCGTGGGCATGAGCGCCCCACCGCAACGCAAAAATGGCCAGGGACGTCCCAGGCTTACTGAGGTGGGCGGCCGCCTGAAGCCCATGGTCATAGCGGGCCGAAGGAATCCAGTCCAGTTCAGTGAGGTCGAAGGCTTCGACCAGGGCCTTGTAATGGGCTGGATCAGGCACTCCACCCAAGAGCACCACCCTGCTCCCCGCAAGGAGCGCTCGGGCCGCCATGACATGTGGCGGCCAGCTCAGTTCCAGGTGCTCTGGCTGTGGCGTCTGCTCCAGCTGGACTTCGACTGTGCCCATCTCGGCCGCCTCGGCAACAGGCGGTCTCTCCCGACTCAAGGCCTCCTGCAGTTCCAGGTACTGATCAGCGAGTCTGTGCAGCTCATTGTTTCCCAGTGGTGTCGCTCGTAAGACGGCACTGCCGCCCACCAGATTGGCCAGCTGTGACGCTTCCGGCAGCCCCACACCTGCGCGCCGGGCCACCGCCAGGAGGTGCCCAGTAGCCGCGCGCATCAACGCCTGCACCTCGGGGTGGTCCGCATGATCGTTCCACTCCAGCAGGAGGAGTGTCATGGTCTTCAAGGCGTGACTCAGTTCTTCCGCGTGGTCTTCCCTCAGAGGCCAGGCCCACAGGACTTCAACCTGGCCCAGCTCGACCGCCAGAGCCACCGTATCTGTTAACGCCATCCCCTGACACCGGGGGGTCTGCGTGAGCGCCCAGCGGCCAGCAATGGCCAGCGTCAGCTCATCCAATGGGGTGTAGGGCAAGGGTCGGCTGTGCAGGTCATCAAAGATGTCCCACAGCATGGCGTCCAGGCCCCGGCTCCTGGCGGTCGGGCGGCGCAGCTGCACATGCCGTGCACGGCGCAGGGCGTGACGCGCTTCATGCAGGGCATCCACATTCGGAGGTACCACGGCGCCATGTTTGAAGATGGGCAACGGTGGGCGGCCAATCTCCAGGTGCAACGCCTGGAGATCCTTCCACAGGGATTTCAAGTCACGCTCTGGCAGGCGGTGCCGGGCACTGAGACTCAGCGCCGCCTGGACCGCTATGGCTGCGCACTGCAACAGATCAGAGGTGGTCAACAGCGGGAGCCTGGACCGCACTTCCACATACAGCGCCAGCGCGGCCGCCGCAGCGCTCAGCTGTGCCACCCGGGCCTCTGGGCTGTCCTCCTCAACTCTTGGCGTCTGCTGCCATTCCAGGAGGCGTGAGACCCGTTCTGTGGTCGGGAGCCACGAGGCCTCCAGCTCACCCGCACGGGTCGCGTGACTCTCCAGCACATCCAGCCAGGCCTGAAAGGTCTCGCTCTGGCTGGTTTCCGGCACCGGCACGCCACTGTCCCTCGCCAACTGCTCCAGCACTCGCACGGCCGCAGGCACTTCTGCAGGCAGGAGGGGTGAGCCTCCGCTGCGGGCGCCCAGCTGAAATAGACCCGCTTCCAACTGGTTTCCAAGGGGCACGAGCATGAGGTCTACCGTGTAGAGCGAGAGCGCGACACCCAGCGCTGTGTCCAGCAGTTCTCCCGTCCAGGGTGTACGGGCACGGCTCAAAACCTCAAGGACAAGGGCAGAAAGGTGCAAGAGCACCAGCGTTTCCACCACCACTTCGGGACCCTGCTGGTACAGGCGTTGAACCCACAGCGGCAGATCGGGAGATCCGGCCGGGTACTGCTCCAGAATCTGCTCCAGGTCCTGGGTCAGTCTGGCGACCTCAGCCGGCGAAAAGGCTGCCACTTGGGTTGGGGTCTGCTCGTCCAACGCACACAGGGCAGCCCAGGCCTGCGGCGCCACGTCGTTGGGTGCCATGAGGGTCAGCCTGACCTGAATGCCGCCCAGCTGCAAGGGGCATGCACATCAGCCGTGCCAGCCTCAGCAAACAGAAGCGACTTTACCCGCCCTCAAACGGCAGAGCAGTGGCCTACAGTTTGACCCGAGCAATAAAGAGGCGGCCCGGAGGCCGCCTGTTGAGGTGTGGGTGATTGGGGTCGAACCAATCCGAGGGCCTACTTCCGCCCCACTCGCACGTTCGTTTTGAGAAGGTGAACGCTGCCCTTCATGGGTCAAAGTATGGTCCGAAGACCTAGAGTGCCTGTGAGAGCGCCTTTTGGGCTCTCCTGGCTCTGCCTGAACCTTTTTAACCCCCGTTCGTCATGGGCCCGTCACCGTGCTCGCGCTTCAACGGAAAAGGCGACCCAAGAGCCGCCTTGATTTCCATAAGATACCCCGGAATACGCCAGAAGTCAACACTATGCAATCCGTTCTGTTTTTACAGAAACAATCCCCCTATGCAGGGCCACCGCAACGCCGGGCGGACCTTACATCTCCATGCCCATTCCCCGGCCATGATTGGCCGTGAATCGGACACCGTTCTCCGTCTGCACGGCCTTCTGCAGACTTTCTGCCGGCGTCACCAGCAGCTTGCTGTCTGCCGTGATCAGCATGGCGGCTTTGGTCGTGCGCTCGACCGGATCTGCTTCGTACACCCGGCCGTGCTGGGTGGCCATGAGGTACATGCTGTTCGGGTTGAACCCCTCGCGCTCCAGATGCCGGAAGGCCTCTACCATCAAGGCCACCTGACGCTGATCCGTGATCTCCCGGAACATCTGCTGGAACCCGCTGAGGTCGCCCTTTTCCGCTGAGATGCTGTCCACCCGCATCCGCTCCTGCGTGATAGGCGCGAAGTCCAACTTGTGCCCTGCCTGCGCGCCCAGCTGCTCCAGAAACGCCCGCTGTGTACGGCCGTTCCCCTCCCGAAACGGGTGGGCCATGTTGATGTCGGCCAGCAGCGCCGCTGCCTTATCGGCGAACTCGCCGCGGCTGAGCCCCCGCAGGTGGTTGTCCTCCCGCAGCTGCTCGAACACCTTCTCCAGCTTCGGAGCAATCAGATCCGCGCGCATGAACTCTGTCTCGCCTTTGCGCAGCCCAGGCGGAGGCAAGAAGGTCTCACCGTTCACCACCGTCACCTCACCGCGCGTGCGGCCCGCCCACTCGTACACATCCTGAAACAGAAAGCGGTGGTTGGCCTTCAGATGCTCCAGGTCGAACGTCTGCACTTTCGGCCCCAGGCCGGCTTGCATCAGGGCGTACCGCATCTTCGAGTAATCGGCTTCCTGGGCAGAAAGCGCCGCCTGGTCGGTCAGTCCCAGGCGGTTCTTGAGCACCCCGTTCTCCTGCAAGTAGGTGCCGTATTTCGGTCTCACGCTTAGAGGGGCTGCGGATCTGGATGCCGGTAATGGGCGTCCAGTGCGTCTTTCAGGCCCTGTGCGTCCAGCACCCCATCGGCGTACTGCTGAAACAGATGCGCCGTCTCAGCGGACGCCTGGGCACCCTCAATGCGCAGGTGATGGTCGGCCGCAGCGAGCGCCGCTTTGCGCTGTTCGCGCTCTTCAAACATCTGAAGCAGGGGGATGGTCATGGTGGGGCCTCCTGCGATCCATTTTACCGCGCCGAAGACCGCTTCTCAAGCGGTTTTGCTAGAATAAATCAGCGGTTTGATCAGCTTTTTCCTCGCATTATCTGAAGAAGTTTCACTTTGGAGCCCTATGTCCATCACACTCGTTATTGTGGAATCGCCCAGCAAGGCGAAAAAGATTCAGGGCTACCTGGGAAGCGGCTATACCGTGCGCGCCAGCCTGGGCCACATCCGCGATTTGCCCTCGACGAAAGCAGAGATTCCGGAGAAGTACGCTTCAGAAGCCTGGGCCCGCCTGGGGGTCAATGTCGCGGACGGCTTCAAGCCTATCTACATCGTGCCTGCAGGGAAGAAAAAGGTCGTTTCCGAACTGCGCGCCTTGGTGAAAAAAGCGGACCGCGTGCTGCTGGCCACTGACCCGGACCGCGAAGGTGAAGCGATTGCCTGGCACCTCGTTGCAGCGCTGGGCCTCAAGAGTGGCTTCGAGCGCATGACCTTCCACGAGATCACCAAAGAAGCCATTCAGGCGGCCGCCCAGAACACCCGCCCGATCGATTACGCCCTGGTGGGCGCGCAGGAATCCCGGCGCATCATTGACCGGCTGCTGGGCTACGGGGTTTCGCCCCTGCTGTGGAACAGCATCTCCTCTGGCCTGTCGGCTGGCCGGGTGCAGTCAGCCGCGCTCGTGGCCCTGGCCCACCGGGAACAGACCCGCATGGCGCACGTCTCCGCCCCCTACTGGCGGGTGACGGCGCAGATTGGCGACAAAAAGGCCTTCACGGCGGCGGTCCTCGGCGTCAGTGGCCAGCGCCTCGCCACCCCTAAAGACTTTGACCCGGCCACCGGCCAACTGAAGACGGACGCCCTGGTGCTGACGTCTGAACAGGCGGGCCAGCTGGTGACGTTCCTTAAGGCCCGGCCCGTGACAGTGCTCTCCACCGAATGCGTGCCGTACTCCACCAAGCCCCCGGCACCGTTCACCACCTCGACGCTGCAACAGGAGGCCTCCAAAGCCCTGAAGTTCAGCCCGAAGCAGAGCATGGACGTGGCCCAGAAGCTCTATGAAGGCGGGCACATCACCTACATGCGGACCGACAGCCCTTCGCTGAGTGATGAGGCCACCGCTGCAGCGCGTGCGGTCGCCGTGGCGGCGTTTGGAGACGATGCTGTGCCCTCAAACCCCAGGACCTATGCCGCAAAGGCCAAGAACGCCCAGGAGGCGCATGAGGCCATCCGGCCCTCGGGCAAGGTCTTCAAAGCGCCAGAGGCCACGGGTCTGTCTGGGGATGAGCTGGCCCTGTATGACCTGATTTACCGGCGCACCGTGGCGTCTCAAATGCTCGACCTGACGGGCATGAAAACCACCCTGATCCTGAAGGCAGGCGCGGTGCAGCTGGGCGCCGTGGGCCGCACGGTCACCGAGCCCGGCTTCACCCGCCTGTACCAGGACGTGCAGGAAGGGGAGGGCGAAGAGAGCCAGGTCTTACCCGACGTGCAGCAGGGCGCCACGCTTCCTGTCAAAGATGCCAAGGCAGAGGAAAAGAAGACGCCGGCGCCGGGCCGCTTTACAGAAGCCTCTCTGGTGCGGGCACTGGAGAAGGTGGGCGTCGGCCGCCCTTCGACCTATGCCTCCATCCTCAGCACCTTGGATCACCGGGGCTATACCCGCGTGGTGAAGCGGCAACTCACGGTGACCTGGCTGGGTCTGCTGGTCAGCACCTATCTGGCCCAGGCCTGCGCAGATCTGGTGGATGTCCAGTTCACCGCTCACATGGAATCGGAGCTGGACCAGATCGCAGAAGGCGCCCTGAAGCGGGAAACCTATCTCACCCGCTTCTGGACTGAAGGCTTTGCCCGCACCATCGCCCAGGCCCCGCAGCGCGCCCCCAGCGTCTCTGTGCCGCGCGTCCCTGGCGCCGTGGTGACCGTGCGAGCTGGTGAAGTGATCCTGGCCCTGAATGGCCGCACTGCCCCCCTCCCTGTTGATCTGGTCCCCGACGATCTGACCCCAGAGGTGGCCGCTGACCTCCTGGCTGGAAAGGTATCAGTGAAAAAGCCAGCTGCGAAACGCTCTGCAGCACCAAGGAAAAAGAGCGGCAAAGCCAGTAGCACCCGTACTCCACGCAAAAAGGCTGTGAATTAAACATCCTGCAAAGTAGGAATCACACTGCGTACCCAACTGACTGAATGACAACAAGCGGGAAGTTGCAGCTGCGTCAAATGAAGTACGATCAAGGCCATGCCTTACATCAAATTGAGCGAACAGGTTGCAAAACTCGCCAACCCCCAACGCAGTGACGCGTTCATCAAGCACTTCCGCGAAGCGGTGCGTCAAGGGCAGATTGACGCAGCAGATCTTCCCAGCCGCTTTGAACTGCCCAAGCAATTCACCCGGCGTGGCAGCAACGAGACCTACAGCAAGACCGTGCGCGATATGGTCTTTGATCACAGCCCCGAGTTTGACGCTTGGTTTGAAGAGACCAACAAAAGCCTGAGCACCTCGCGCCGAGGCGGAGCCATTAAGCCAACCCCGGAGAACATTGAGGCAGGCCTCGTGGACTTCAAGGAATTAGCCGCCGCCACCCGCGCGAAGATTGAAGCAAGCTTCGCCAAGGGCCAGGCACTCGGGAAGAGTCGCAGTGGCAGTGCCAAGAAGCCAGCTCGGAAGACCGGTACCAGAAGCAAGAAGTAACGCGCCACCTGTTGCAAGATGCACCCCAGGCTATTTCACCTGGGGTTTCTTGCATGTGATCACTCAAGACAAAACGCCTTGTTGGTCTAAAAAACCTGACTACCAGTCAAAACTCCTAAGGCAAGAGAAAAGTCGGCTCCAGTAGCGTGTTTTCCCGATGAAGACACGTCAGAGCCAACACCCCCACGAGAGCTTGCAGACCGCGCTGCGGTCTTCGTTTCCCATTGATGCCCGCCGCCTTGAGGTGCTGGCGGCCCTGATTCTCGCGATGATTCAGGCGCGCAGCGGCGTGCTGTACACCTTGAAAACCCATGTGCATCTCCCTGGCTCATTGGAGACGCGATACCAACGGTTACGCCGCTCAGCACTTGACACTTCGAGAAATTGACGTGTGGGCGGGTGGAAAAGGCGTACTGAGCAGCTCAAGGCAGTTCCAAAAGGCCGCCCCGCCCCACCGCACGGCCTGACCCAGCACCTGCCACCCGATGCGAACCTCGCTCACCACAGCCCGTCCCCGGTTGTCCTGCCTCGGTGGGCTCTCCTGTACGGTCTGCGCGCCCACCCGAGCCATCCACGCCAGTGCAAGACATAGCAGTCCGAACAGCCGGGAAATCCGATCAGGCGCCGTCATGTGCGTGGCCTCTAAGTTTAGCCCCCGGGACTTCAATAACGAGAACGCTGACTCAATGCCCCACCGGCGCCGGTAGGTCTCCAAGACGTCCAGGACAGGCAAATCGGTTCTGGCAACTTAACCTCGGTAGGCTGGTGAGCTGTGACTGACCAGAAACCGTACCGCCATCGTTTTCCCCTGAGCGTCATCGGTTACGCCCTGCGGCTCTACCACCGCTTCCCGCTCAGCCAGCGTGACGGTCAGGAACTGCTCCACGAGCGCGGTGTTCAGGTCAGCCACGAAACTCTGCGGCAATGGAACATCAAATTCGCGCCCATCCTCACCGAAGAACTGCGCCACCGAGGACCCCAGCGGGGTTCTCGGTGGCATCTGGACGAGGTGTGCGTCAAGGTCGGTGGGGTAAGGCATTGGTTGTGGCGCGCGGTCGACGAATCCGGGGCCGTACTCGACATCATCCTTCAGGAACATCGAGAGACCGAGGCAGCCAAGTCCTTTTTTATGCGCCTGCTCGGTGAATATCGCGTCCCAGAGGCCATTCTCACCGACAAGCTGTGGAGCGACGGGGCGGCGATGCGTCAGCTTCCCGTGCTCCACACGGTGGAGCACGTGCAGGTCGTCTCCACCGCCCGCTGCAACAACCTGATTGAACAGTCGCCTCGCCCGACTCGGCAGCAGGAACGTGCTCAGCTCGGCTTCAAACGACGAAAACGGACTCAAGAATTCCTGGCCCCGCACGCCCGAGTCTCGAACCTCCACACCCGGACCACGGTCCCCGCCGCCCTCAGACGAAGTCATCAGTCCGCAGCATTGCTCCTCTGGCGAGAGGCGATGCAGCAGGCGGCTTGATTCTCAAGCCGCCTGCTGAGATCCTTCAGCCCCACCGGGGTTATGTTGCCAGAACCCCACAACCAGAGAAGTTAGGGGTAGCGTTTGACTCCTGGCGTCCAGCGTGGCTTCTCCAAGATGCCCACAGCCGTCGGCATGACTTTGCTAGCCAGGCCGGTCGCTAAATAATCGCCGCACCCTTCACCTGTGTCGAAATATGGCTCGTCCAGTTGACCCACGCTGTTGATCACTGTGATGGCACCTGTCGAAGCATCCACTGTAAGGATATGCCACCAATGGCCGACACCTTGTGGAGGTCGGATAAGTTCGACAACACCAGACTCACCCACAACCTCCAGCGCAGCACCTGCACCGGCGAAGGTATCAGACTCACTGTAATTGTGCGCCATAATGTGATAAGTCCCCGAACTTTGAGCAAGCTTGCTGATCCGGATCACTTCTGGGCCAAAACCAGCCATAACATCGACTTCAAGACGGGCATCTGGGCAAGCCCAGTCCCAGCCCTGACGACCATAATAAGTGTGATAAGGCGTAGTGTCAGGTAGCCACAGATGTAGATCCAAATCTGCAGGCGTTTCATTCCATCTCAAGACAAAACTCGCTGGACCAGTAATAGTCTTTTTGCGCTCGTTTACCACAATAGTGATTGACTTTCTCAGGTTAGCATCCGTTGCAGATGTGGCCGTCAGCGTATATATCCCAGGTGCAGAAGGAGCTCTGTAGTTAACACTCCCATCTGACAAAGCTGTCACCTGCCCACCCGTGGTCGTCCATATAAGATTCCGATTGGTCAAGCGTTGAGGGCCAGAAACCATGCCCGAGAAAGCTCTTACATCATTAACAATCATATTGGCAGTCAACGGCGCAATGGTAACATCGGGCAGATTTGGATCTACGCCAGCACTGTAATAAGCCCAATCCGGATCACCTGTGATACCGACGTCGACTATACATTTCTTGAGTAGAATCTGACTCAACACTCCAGCCTGACGGCACACCTGTTGAGCACTGGCAATTTGCTCCGCGTTTAAGGAGTGTAAACCAGAGTATTGGATCGGGAAATTGCGATTTGTAAAGGTGTAGGTGCTCTCACCTGTACCATAATCAAAGAGCGATTCACTTGATTGAATACGCCAGCTCTCGCCAAAGACATGGTAGAGCGTTGGTGTCGGAATAGGAGCCGCCAAAACTTGGCCGCTACGCGTCTGGTAATCATTACTGATGTTGCCATCGAAATTTCCAAGCAAGCCGGTCAGACGCCCAGCACGTTCCGGCGCCACGGTGACAGTGACGCGTCCAAGCATATCCTGCCCGAGAATGGCCGTAAGATGACTACCATCAAGCCAAGTGACCATCACCTCTGTGCCATCGAACGAGACGGTACCACCCCCAAGTAAAGGGATGAACAGAGGCTTCCCTTTTTCTACATTCAGTGGCGCTCCATTAATCAGAATACGAGGAGCACCTGTGGTACTAGCGTAAAGAGCAACGCGGTCACCCTCCACCTGCATGGCAATAGCTGCATTCGCTGACATGCTGCCTAGCGGGGTATAGCGTGCCTGAATCTGAAAAGTGTCATCCAGAGACTTGGAAAGAATAAATTCGCCAACAGCTTGGAAACTATACACTTGCTGCTCGAATGTACTGATGTGGGGGTCGCCAAAACTAGAGGCATGACCTGGCTGATTGGGCAATGGGAGGGTCGAGCCCTGTCCTCCATCACCACTTCCATTGCCATTCCCACGCCCCTCATCCGGGTCGGGAGCATTCTCGGGGGGAGTTGGAGGCAGGGGGACTGGCGTTGGCGTTGGCGTTGGCGTTGGCGTTGGCGTTGGCGTTGGCGTTGGCGTTGGCGTTGGCGTTGGCGTTGGCGTTGGCGTTGGGCTGCCGCCTGAGCCATAGCCGGAACTGCAGCCTGTGCCTTCAGCATCACTACCGGGATCCGAGACCGTGGCCTCCGCAAAATTCCCATGATGTTCATTATAGGCTGCGCGTCCCAATGTAAGAAGACTTGCGGAGGCATATGCGAAATTGGCAAATGTAGCTACCCTGCCCGCAGAGCCTTTGGTAACATTTTTTAATACGTCATCGATCTGTTCAGTAAACGATGCTTTATCAATGAGTGTTGAGCCGCCTTCCTTTAGCAAAGCAGTGAAAAGCTCGGCCTGCTCTCTCATAAATCCCGCAGTACTTGTAACAACGTTAGCTAATTTTTCATTCCTCTCGTCGGGAGTTTTAGCTTCTCGCATTTCCTTAATCGCTAGCCCTATATCACCACTCACTGCGGCAGTGTTAAACGCCCTAAGGATAGATTGGGCTGCGGGTCCTTGGGCAAGTCGGGCTATATCCTTACCCTCAAGACCAACGCCAAGCACTTGAGCAAAATTATTCAATGCTGTTAAAACATTTATAGTAGACGCGGTGTTGAAATAGTTTCCATCATTGCCACCCATTTTGGTGGATACCGCAACTACTCTAAATTTATCTGTAGTTGAGTCAAATCCCCTAGCCTGTAATTCTTTGCGAACATCATCTTTTTCAAATCTATCGTTACGTGACCCAGCCAGTCCAATAGCCCAATCAGCCACACCAATTCCTGTCGCAGGATCTGGCGGGGAGAGATAAACCATACCAACGTTATTCGACAAAACATCTTGAAATGAATCGATTTTTGCGCTTGCTGGCACGAGATATGCATTCACAGCCAACGGACTTCGGTTGGTGACTTTGATGTCTTCTCCATGCTGAGTAACGGTGAGCAAGCTAGAGAATTTGAACTGACACTCAACTGCTAGAGGTGACAAGCTATTTTTCAGTGAAAAGGTCGGGGTGGCGCCAACAATCTCCGTGTTTTCCTCAATCGCCTTCATCAATTCAGTTAGAGCAGCTTCAAGCTGTACTGTCGAAATTCTGTCCGCCTCCAGGCTGTCCCTGATCAAATCACGCGCCATTGAGCCTGCTAAATCCAATTCACGCGCAGACATCTGCAAACGACCCTGAGCTCTAATCATTTGAACAAGCAATCCAAAGTTAGGATGGTTGTATACGCTTTGAGCATATTGAACACGTTTGGAACCCTGAATGCCAATCATCTCTACGCTGGTTAATACCAAGGCAACCGCACTGCGTTCTGCATTGAATACAGCAGTTTCATGAACGCCGGCCGTAAGAACGTCCATAGCCACTACTTCGTTACTCGCATTTTTGGCCATAACGACAGAAGCGTCCTGTCTAATGAAGGCAAGTATGCTGGAAGCTCGCAGATTTACCTTTTCAAAGGCCGAGAGAACCGCAACTGCCCCTGTGGCTTCGCGCGGATCAATCGTGAAGGAGGTGCGCTGTGCCTGTCGAGTGCTTGGGTCTGCCTTGACATTGACTCGAACAATCCGATCTTGAGTTCCAGCCCTGATAGTGACTTCACCACTTTGCCCGACAACAGCTTCCGATGCTACATGGGTTTGCCAGAGATCAGCTGCAGCCAGAGACTGCCGTTCTAAACGAAGCCATGGAACGGAAGCCTTCGCTTGTGACTCCAGACGACCAGTGCCTGCGTTACTAACAAGAATAGAGCCTGCATTCGTCACAGCCGCCGAAACATTTCGCGGATGGACACTAGGAATTGGCAATTGAAGACCAAAGCTTTGAAGTCCTAATTTGAACGTTAGCGCAGCGAGATCGCCTCCATTAACCACGCCGTCGTCTTTTAAATCTGCAGCATATTTTTGCTCGTCGTTAAGCAGTTGATTTCCAGTCAAGACTTTTATAAGCAGGCGGCCATCTAACAAAGAAACGCGACCATCAAGATCTATGTCGCCCATAGGACGAATAGACCAGCTTGCAGACACGCTATTCGAAAGAGGGAGACTTTTCAGGGTTTGTCCGGCTAGAACACTTGATAAGCTTTTGCTTTGAACGGCGTTAGGGCCACCGTTCAAAGTAGCCACACTCATTCCGCCCTGGACAGACAAACTTTGGTCCTGATTAACAAGGTCAATTACTTGAATGGATACGTCCGCATCCTCCCCAGTTAACTTGCGAAATCTAAGTGATAGCGGCGCCGTTTCATTTTGACGGTGCACCAGCAGCAAAGCTTGGCCAGGAGCTATAATTTGTGTCTCTACAATGTGGCTGGGAGCCGAAGCATCTATGAGTTCAATTTTTGAAGCGTCATAACGCAAGGTTAAACTTAAGGTTTCCCATGACGCCTCACTTTGTATGTGGACTTGCAGCCCTCCAGGGGAGGTGGTGAGCTGCTTAGTGGTTACATCCACACGAGGAGTAGGCGTCGGGCCAGGGTCTCTAGTACCACACGCGGTCAGGAGAAGCGAGGTGAGGAGTAAGGCATATCGGGTCATAATGCAAGCATCAGTTTAGATGAGAGAAGGATAAAAATACGCTCAGATTATGACACATCTAGACAAATATGTGGGGCAGTCCATTTTTTAAAGTAACCAGATGCACACTCTCGAAACAAGCTTGACTGGCATCTAACTCCAATGGAAGCGTGGTGCGACGCACCTGACTACCCGTCGAAACTGGGCATGAGGGCCTGCAGTGCCCGCCAGGACGAAGGCGATGGGTGGAGCAAGAGGTCCTGGAGATGATCAAGGCCCAGTCGGAACACGGACACCGTGCGTTGGCCGTGTTTCTTGCGTTTTATCGGCTGCTTGGCGGCCAGCAACTGGCCCGTCACACAGGCCCAGATAAAAGCAGCAGACACACAAGCCAGCAGCGTCGAGACACGTTCCGCCTGCGTCAGCCCCGTGTCTTCCAAGTTGAAGCCTCTGGTCTTGAGAGCGGCTTGCAGAAGCGCTGCGCATAGCGGTGGAGATTGACGGAAGCGTGGCTACGGTCTGACTACCCGTCAAAACTTGGCATGAGGGTGTGAAGTGCCCGCCAGGACGAGGGGGACGGGTGGAGCAGGAGATCCTGGAGATGATCAAGGCCCAATCGGAACACGGACACCGTGCGTTGGCCGTGTTTCTTGCGTTTTATCGGCTGCTTGCCGGCCAGGAGTTGACCCGTCACACAGGCCCAGATGAAAGCGGCGG
>NZ_JAHRBL010000033.1 GCF_019693445.1 Deinococcus aquaedulcis
CGTGCCCACAGCGCTGTGGACCCACCCCTCCCCATGCCGAACAGGGTCGTGAAACGCAGCTGCGCCTATGATACTTGGATCGCAGGATCCTGGAAAAGTCGGTCAGCGCGGGGGTTTTTTCATGCGGGAGTAGCTCAGCTGGTAGAGCACTACCTTGCCAAGGTAGATGTCGCGAGTTCGAATCTCGTCTCCCGCTCCATGGATCATGCCCCCTTCGGAAGAAGGGGGCTTTTTTTTGTTGGTTCTGGTCGATGCGGCGGACCTTTTTGCCCTGATCAGTCTGCAATTCAAAGCTACCACTGTTGCGCGCTGCCTCCTCTCAAGCAATGGTGATGCTCTTGGGGTCAAAGTTCGGGGTCGGAAAGGCTGGATTCATGTCTTGCAGGGTAGACAGCACCACATGGCTGATCAGCAGATTGCGAAACCATTTTCGGTCTGCCGGAATGACGTACCACGGCGCTGCCTCTGTACTGGTTGCCAGAATGGTTTCGTAGACGCGGGTGTAGTCGTCCCACTGCGCCCGCGCTTCCAGATCACTGGGGTTGAACTTCCAGTGTTTGGTGGGATCATTCAGCCGTTCTTGCAGGCGTGAGCGCTGCTGCTCTGGGCTGATATGCAGGTAGAATTTTAGGATGCGCGTGCCGTGGTCGGCCAGCAGTGCCTCGAAAGCCCGGATGTGCTCCAGACGGCGCTGAATAGCTTTCTCGTCCAGGTGGCCCTGCACAGCGGGCACCAGGACGTCTTCGTAGTGGCTGCGGTTGAAAATGCCCACGATACCGTGACGCGGTGCCTGCGCATGCACGCGCCAAAGGAAGTCGTGGGCCTGCTCCTCTGGGGTGGGCGCCTTGAAATTGCTTACGCGCACGCCGTTGGGGTTCAGGGCGCCGAAAACATGTTTGACCGTACCGTCCTTGCCGCCTGCGTCGCGCGCCTGAAGCACGATCAGGAGTGCCTGCTTGTTCTCGGCATAAAGGCGTTCTTGCAGGTCAGCGATCTGGGGAAGAAGCGTGGCAGTTTGGGCCTGGCCCTCCTCTTTCTTCAGGCCGCCGTGCTCGTCAGTAGCCCAGTCAGCCAGACAGGGTGCCGTGCGTGGGGCCACGCGGTAAGGCTCGAGTTTCATGGCGGGGAGCGTACCACTGCCTGGAAGGTAAGGAGGACGGCCAAGACTTCTGTGTTTCCCAGCCAAACCTTTAGAAGGCTGGGAGAGGGGCCCTCAGGCGATGACATCCAGAGGGGCCAACCTCTTCGGTGAAGAGGACGAGCGCAACGGGCAGTCTTGTGCACAGAGCAGTGCGGCTTTGCGAGCATCCAACCTGATTAGGGCAACTCTTTGACCTAGCCCTGTTGCGCCACCAGCGGCATGGCCCGGTCAGCCACCTCTTCCCACTCCACGGCCGTCTGCCGACCCGCATCGAACTGGGCGTTCAGCTCAGCGTGGAGGGCCTGCAGGCCCGGGTGGCTTTTGGGGAGTTCCACGTCCGTGTGCGATTTGATCAGAAAAACCAGTCCGGCCAGCCCGCTGTCTTTGGTCAGGCTGAGTTCCAGGGGGCGGCCCAGCAGGGTGGGTACGTTAAAGGGCGCGTACATGGGCCAGAACTTGTTCAGGCCGTCGGCGTGGATGCCGGCGCGGGTGCGGTGGGCGTCGCGGCCAAACAGCGGGTACTTGGCGGGTACGCCCTGGCCCAGTCCCTCGTACAGGTCGGCCAGTTCACCCAGCACCGTGAAGTCTGCCGGCCCGGTGAGGCCCAGCCCGATCAGGTGCAGCACCACCCCTTCCAGTGGAGCGTTGCCGGTGCGCTCGCCCTTGCCCAGCAAGGTGCCGTTCACCGCTGCACACCCCGCCAGAACGGCGGCCAGGCTGTTGGCGACGACCAGGTGCGTGTCGTTGTGGGGATGGAACTCCAGCTGCTCGCCAGGAACCCCCAGCGAGAGCAGCTCGTGGATCAGGCGCGGCACACTGCGGGGCCACGCCGCGCCTTCCAGGGGCAAGCCCACGCCCATCGTGTCGCACACCCGGATGCGGGGTGCCTGCGCCGCCGGGTAAGGCGCGGCCAGGGCCTGCACCGCCTCCACCAGCGGCAGCACGAACTCGCGCGGGGCGCGGGTGGCGTCCTCCAGGTGCAGGCGGGGCCGCAGCCCAGCGTCCAGCACGGCCGCCACCGCGTCCAGATAGGTGCGGGCCGCCTGGGCCCGGCCCCCGGGCCTGAACTTGTAAAAGGTGTGGTAATCGCTGGCGCTGGCCAGCATGCCCGTTTCCCGCACGCCCAGCCCGGCCACCAGCGCGGCGTCCTGACGGGTGGCCCGAATCCAGGTGGTGGGCTCCACGGGGTGGCCGCCCCACCAGCGGTCCAGGGCCCCTTCGAGCATGGCGCGGTCGGCGGGGCGGTACACGAAGAATTCCGCCTGTCGCAGCGCGCCGCTGTCGGCAGTAAAGCGGCCCATCAGGTCATAGATCGCCAGCCCGGCTTCCGGCGTCAGTGGCAGGCCACCCTGCTGACCGTCGCGGTGGGTGGTTTCGGTCACCCAGGCCTGGGCCGGCAGGGTGGCCGGGGGCGCGCCTTCCCACTGCACCCGGGGAAAGGCGTGGTCCGGAAAAGCGGCCGGAAAGAGGTCGGGGGCCGGGACATCCTGAACAGGGTCTGGGATCATGTCTGCACGGTAGACCCGACCATCAATGTCGTCAATCTTGATTCTGGAATCAATGTTAAGCTGATCCTATGCCCGCAACTGACTCTCTCTCCACGGCTCAGGCCTGCGCGGCGCTGGGGGTCAAGCCGGCCACCCTGTACGCCTATGTGTCGCGCGGCCTGGTTCGCAGCGAGCCGGGCCCGGCGGGGACCCGGCAGCGCCGCTACCACGCGGGCGATGTGGCGGCGTTGGCCGAGCGGCAGGCGGGGCGGCGCGATCCGCAGGCAGCGGTGCAGGGCGCGGTGCAGGCCAGCCTGAACTGGGGCCAGCCGGTGCTGGACAGCGTGCTGACAGCGGTACAAGGCGGCACCCTGATCTACCGGGGCCACGCCGCCCTGCCGCTGGCCGAGGCCGCCACGGTAGAAGAGGTGGCGGCCCTGCTGTGGACGGGGGAGGCGGGCAGGCATCCGGCCCTGCCGCTGCGCGCGCGGCTGAATCTGGGGGGGCAGCCGCGCGCAGCCCGGCCCCTGGAGGCCCTGGGCTACGCCCTGACCCATGCGGGTGCACACGACCCGGGGGTCCACGACACCCGCCCTGAGGCGCGGCTGCGGCAGGCGGGGCGTACCCTGAACCTGCTCTACGCCACACTGGAACGTCATGTCTGTCTACCCCCGGCGCCAGACCTGCCGCTGCACCTGCGTCTGGCACGCGCCTGGGGCCGGCCAGATGGGGCCGAGGTGCTGCGCCGCGCCCTGGTGCTGCTGGCCGACCACGAACTGAATGTGAGCGCTTTTGCTGCGCGGGTGACCGCCAGCAGCGGCGCGGGGTTGCCCCACAGCGTGCTGGCGGCCCTGTGCGCGTTGCAGGGGCCCCGGCATGGCCTGGCCGCCCTGAACGCCCACGCGCTGCTGCTGGGCGCCTTGCGCGGGACCCCCCGCGCGGCGCTGCACGAGGCCGCGCGGCAACTGGGGCGGGTGCCCGGCTTCGGGCACGCCCTGTACCCGGCCGGCGACCCCCGGGCCACGGCGCTGCTGGCCACCCTGGCACAGACGTGGCCTGGGGCCCCCGGCGTACAGGCCGCGCTGGCCCTGGGCACGGCGGCCCAGGAAGAGACAGGCGAACACCCCAATGTGGATCTGGCGCTGGCCACCCTGATTCATGTTCTGGGCCGCGACCCAGAAGACACCGCCACCCTGTTTGCCCTGGGACGCGCGGTGGGCTGGCTGGCCCACGCGCTGGAAGCCGGGCAGGGCGGGTTGCTGCGGCCCCGGGCGCGGTATGTGGGGCCGCCCCTGGCTGGGTCCGTTTAGGCGTCGGCGGGTGTGGGGGCCGCTTGGCCCCGGATCAGCGCAAAGGCACGGCCACCCAGCACCGCCACCAGCGCCGCCGCGCCCAGGGCCAGCCCCAGGGCGGCCCCCAGCCCTACGTGTTGGGCAATAAACCCAATGGCGGGAGGCCCCAGCAGGAACCCGCCGTACCCGATGGTCGCCACCTGGGCAATGCCGCGCCCCGCCAGAGCGTGTCCGGCCGCGCCGTACATCACCGGCACCACGTTGCTGAGGCCCAGGCCCGACAGGGCAAAGCCGGCGGCCGCCAGCAGCGGGTCGCGCGCCAGCAGCGCCAGCCCCAGGCCCAGCGCGGTCAGCGCGGCGCCGCCGCGCACTGTGAGCTGGTCGCTCAGCTGGGCGCGGGCGCGGTCCCCGAACCAGCGCCCCAGCGTCATGGCCCCCACAAACGCCACGTAGCCCAGCCCCGAGGCCCCGCCTGCCACCCCCAGCACGTCCCGGAAATAGAGGGCCGCCCAGTCGTAATTGGCCCCCTCGGCCAGCATGCCCAGAAAGCACAGGGCGCCCAGCAGCGCCGCCGCCGCGCTGAGGGGAGAGCGGCGCGGCTGCTGTTCATGAGCGGCCAGTTGTGCGGGTGCAGGCGCCGCGTCGGGCAACAGGAACCGGCCCGAGAGCAGCGCCGCTGTGGCCGTGACCCCCACCACCAGCAGCGCGTGGGTACCCAGGGGCACGCGCCCCACCAGCAGGCTCCCCAGCCCCGCGCCCAGCAGTCCCCCCAGGCTGAAGTAGGCGTGCAGGCGGCTCATGATGGGCCGGCCCATGGCCTTTTCCACGGTGACGCCCTGGGCATTCATGGCCACGTCCATACAGCCGTTCAGGGCGCCCAGTACCGCCAGGGCCGCCACCAGCGCCGCAAAGTTTGGCGCGACAAAGGGCAGCAGCAGACTCACCATGCAGCCCACCGACACGGCCCAGGTGACGCGGTGGCTGCCGTACCGCGCGGTCCAGCCCCCGGTGAGCGGCATGGTGCACAGACTGCCCAGCCCGACCGCCAGCAGTGCGGCGCCAATCTGGGCTTCGCTGAGGTTCAGGCTGTCGCGCACACCCGGGATGTTCACACCCCAGGTGGCGAACAGCACGCCGTTGATCAGGAACATGATGCTGACGGCGCGCCGGGCAGGGAGGGGGGCTGGTGGGTGGGACATGGCAACCTCAAGACACGAGCTGAAACGTTTCAGAGACCTGGGGGATACGCTAGCATCTGTGCATGCCTTCTGCCAGTGCTGAGCCGCCGCCGGGGCCCCGGGTCACCCTGCGGGATGTGGCGCGGGCCCTGGGGGTCAGCGTGGCCACTGTCAGCAACGCCTACAACCGCCCCGACCAGCTGAGTGCCGAGCTGCGGGGCCGCATTCTGCAGCAGGCACAGGCCCTGGGGTACCACGGCCCCGACCCCCTGGCGCGCAGCTTGCGCCGGGGCCGCACCGGAGTGCTGGGCGTGGTGTACGACGCCCCGCTGGACTACGCCTTTGCCGACCCGGCGGCCGTGCTGTTCCTGGGCAGCGTGGCCCGCGCGGTGCAGGGCGAGGGCCTAAGTGCCCTGCTGCTGGCCAGTCCGCACGGTCCAGACGCCGACGCCACCCTGCCGGTGCGCAGCGCCAGCGTGGACGGCTTCATCGTGTACTGCGCAGCCGGGGGCAGTGCCCTGCTGCGCGCGGTGCTGGACCGCCGCCTGCCCACCGTGCTGGTGGACCAGGACCCTCAGCCCGGCGTGGTGGGCGTGGGTATTGACGATCTGGGGGGCGCGCAGGCCGCTGCCGCCCACCTGCTGGCCCTGGGGCACCGCCAGCTGGGCGCCGTGTGCCTGCCCCTGACGCCGGGCGGCCTACTGGCTTCGGGGGGCGGCCCCCTGGCCCCGGATTTCAGCCCGCCGACCGGCTACCGGCCCTCGGTGCAGCGGCTGGCCGGCTACCGCGCGGCGCTCTTGGGTGTGCCGGAGGCCGCCCTGCACCTCACCGAAACTATGCAGAACACCCCCGAAGAGGGCGAGGCCCGCGCGCTAGCGCTGCTGCAGGCCCAGCCCGGCCTGAGCGCCCTGCTGTGCATGAGTGATGTGCTGGCCCAGGGGGCCCTGCGCGCCGCTGCCGCCCTGGGCCGACAGGTGCCCGGGGACCTGAGCGTGATCGGCTACGACGACCTGCCCAGCAGCGCGGCGCTGAACCTGACCACCGTGTGGCAGCCCACCGCCGAGAAGGGCCGGGCCGTGGGCGAGGCCATGCGGGCGCTGCTGCGCGGCGAGGCCGCCCATGAACTCTGCCTTCCCACCCGCCTCACCCTGCGCGGCACTGCGGCCCCCCCACCTGCACTACCCTGACGGCCATGAAACTCATGGTGGTGGGGGGCGCAGGCTATATCGGGTCGCACACGGTGCGGCAGTTGCGGCGGGCCGGGCACGACGTGACGGTGTTCGACAACCTGAGCAGCGGCCACGCGGCGGCCCTGCCAGACGACGTGGTGCTGGTGCAGGGCGATCTGCTGGATGGGGATGCCGTAAAGGCCGCCCTGGTGGCCCACCAGCCCGACGCTGTGATTCACTTTGCTGCATTGATTGAGGTGGGCGAGAGCATGCGCGCGCCGGGCCGCTACTACCGCAACAACGTGGTGGGCAGCCTGAACCTGCTGCAGGCCATTGCCGAAACCCGCAAGATTCCGCTGGTGTTTTCCTCCACGGCCGCCGTGTACGGCACCACCGACGCGGTGCCGATTCCTGAAGACGCGCCCCTGCACCCCGAAAGCGTGTACGGTGAAACCAAGCTGATGACCGAGCGCATGATCCACGCCTTTCACGTGGCGCACGGCCTGCCGTACACCATCCTGCGGTACTTCAACGTGTGCGGCGCGGCCCCCGAGGGTGATATTGGCGAGGCGCACCAGAGTAAGTCCCACCTCATCGAGATGGCCGCCCTGACGGCCCTGGGCCAGCGCGAGAAGATGCTGATTTTCGGGGACGATTACCCCACGCCGGACGGCACCTGCATCCGCGACTACGTGCATGTGCAGGATCTGGCCGACGCGCACGTGCTGGCCGTGGAGGCCCTGGCACGCGGCGAACGCACCGCCGGCACCTACAACGTGGGCCTGGGCCACGGCTTTAGTGTGAAAGAAGTGCTAGACGCCTTTGACGCCGTGGCCGGCACGCCGCTGCCGCGTGAACTGGCCCCCCGCCGCGCGGGCGACCCGCCCCGGCTGGTGGCCGACGCGACCCGCATTCGCCAGGACCTGGGTTTCACGCCGCGCTTTACCGACCTCCAGGAGATCGTGCAGACAGCCTGGAACTGGCACAAGGCCCACCCACACGACTTCCGGCAGTAACAGACAGGACCACGAAAGAGGGCAGGGGCGCGTGGCCACCTGCCCTCCCGTGTTGCGGGTTCAATACGTCACGGCTTCCAGCTTGCCCAGGCTGACCCCCGCCGAGTTGGCGGTGATGGTCAGCGGCCGGGTGCCGACGACCACCCCAGCGAAGTCCACCGGAATGGTCTGCCCGGCGCCGATGGAGAGCGGCACGCTCCGCCCGTTGAAGTTGAGGGTAAAGGCCGAGCTGGACGCGCTGCTGGCGTTCGTGATCAGGAAGCGCAGGTTGCTGGTGGCATTGACCCGCAGGTCGTAGGTCTTGCTGGCGCCACTGGCAATCGCGCCCACACTGGTGGTAATCACGCCGGGCACCGTGATGGCGCTGGTGGCGGTGGTGACGCTCAGGTCGCCAGTGAACGCTGAGGCGTTGTTCCGGGCGTCCAGTGCGCGGACCTTGAAAGCGTAGGTGGCGCCCGCGCTCAGGCCGCTGATGGTGGCCCCGGTGCCGGTCACGCTGCCGCTCAGGGCGCCGTTCGTGTATACCTCGTACTTGCTGACGCCGCAGTTGTCGCTGCTGGCCGTCCAGCTGAGGGACACGCTGCTGCTGGTTTTGCTCGGGGAGGTCAGGCCGGCAGGCACGCTGGGCGCCGTGCTGTCCGTGGCGCAGGGGTCGGTGGTGCCCCCGCCGCTCAGGTTTGCGCCGCTGACCGTGCCGATCACCACGCTGTCACTCTTGGCCGTGATCGTGATGGTCCCCGCGCCGGTGCCCACGTTGGGGAAGTCGGCAATCACGGTCTGCCCCGCGTCTACAGCGAGGTCGTAGTTCGTGCCGTTGAACGCCACGTTGATCAGGCGGCTGTTCAGGCTGGACGCGCTCTGCACCGACAGGCGGTAGGTACCCGCCGAGGTCACGTTCACTGGGAAGCTCTTGCTCTGGCCGTTGGCAATGGCGCCGGCGCTGGTAGTCACCGTCCCGGGCAGGTTGGCCGTGGTGCTGCCCGAGGAAGTGCGCACCGTGACTTCTGGGGTAAAGGCGCTCAGGTTGCCCGCGCCGTCACGGGCGCGGACCTTCACCAGGTAGGCCGTATTGGCACTCAGGCCGCTGATCTCAGCCGTGGTCCCGGCAACGGTGGTGTTGGGCGCCCCGTTGACATACACCTCGTAGCCGCTGACCGTGCAATTGTCGTTGGCCGCGCCCCAGCTCAGGCTGATGGAGGACGTGGTCTGGCCCGGCGAGGTCACGCCGCCCGGCGTGCCGGGGACCACCGTGTCGGTGCCGCAGGGGTTCGAGACCCCACCGCGTGAAGACACCACCTTCCGGGCCGGCACGCTGAGGGTCGCGCCGTCCGAGAAGTTCACCGTGATGGCCGTATTACCCGGGTTATAGGCCGCGTAGGTGCGGGTGGTGCCCTTCTTGAACACCGCGTAGTGGGGGGTATTGGCGGTCACGGTCGTGTCCACCTGCCCCATGGCGTTCAGGCTGTGCAGGAACTGGTAGGTGTGGGCTTTGGTCTCGCCTTCTTCCGGGGTGTAGGCGCCGCTGCCGAACTTGGCAATGGCCCCGGCCGCGTCGTACATGCTGTAGACCTGCCAGAAGATGTCGCGCCACATGGTGGGTTCGCGCCCCAGGAAGTCGTAGTTCGTCTTCAGGTACCCGGGGTTGCGGCCCAGGTACAGGCTGCCCGCCGTGATGGGCAGGAAGTTGATGCCCTGAATGGCCTCGCGCTCCGCACTGAACCACGTGGAATAGGCGCCACCGTCGCCCCAGACCATGCCCACCGCCGGTTTGTTGTACCCGGCCGGGAAGACCCCGCCGCCCTGATTGAACCAGTACTGCTCAATGGCCGTGGTTTCCGTGGTGTACAGATAGATGCCCAGGTCGCGGATGGCGGTGTTGCCCGTCACCGAACCCCAGTTCACCAGCGCCGTGGAGAAGTTCATGTCCTCGCTGGAGGATTCCTGGTTGTTCCCGGCCGCAAAGCCCGAGTGCCCGGCGGCCCAAGAGTGCCCGGCGTAGGGGTCAAAGTTGCGCAGGCGGGGGAACTGGCCCGTGTTGGTGGTCCAGTTCGCTGCGTCCATGATCAGGTCGTTGATGCTCGCGCCCCAGGTGCGGCCCTGCGGGGTGGTGCCCGCCGGCCAGTTCGGGCGGTACTGCGTGAGCAGCGCGGCGGCCTTGATGAAATACCCCCAGTGGAAGTGGTGGTCGTTCAGTTCTTCTTCGCTGCCGTAGCCCTGCGGATAGCCGATCAGGGTGCCCCACGCCGAGTTGTAGTAGAAGAGGTTGCTGCCCTGGCCGTCCAGCCAGTCCTGGAGCACGCGCTGAATGGCGTCCAGGAAGGCGGTCTGCGCGGCCGTGTTGCCCACCTGCTCGGCCAGCGGCACCAGTTCGGCCAGCTTGCCCAGACCCTTGCCTACCCAGTAGGAATCCCCGGTGGGGTTCAGGGTGGCGCTGGTGTTGGCCTCGTTCACGTAGGCGGCCAGTTGCGTCTTGCTCAGGGTGTTGGCCGCGCCGTTGTCCGGCAGGTAGGGCAGCACGCCCTGGAACTTCTGGCTGGTGGTAAAGCTGTTCGCGCCGCGCACCACCTTCATCTCTCCACGGGGCGAGACGTAGGTGTAGCCCGTGTTCACGCTGCCCGAGTTCAGCCACTGGTGGCGGTAGAGCGCCATGACCGTACCGGTCGCCGTGCCTTCCTTGGCCACCGTGTTCACGGTGTAGGTGCTGTTCATCGTCGCGGTGGCCGCGTTGTAGCTCCAGCCCACACTGCTGCCCGTCACGAAGTTGTAGGCGTAATTCCGGAAGTCGTTCAGGGTGGCGACGGTGTTGTCGGGCAGGGCGGCAATGGAGTAGTAGTCCTTGCCTGCCAGCGTGGAGGTGGCGACGGTGTTGCTCAGGCTCCAGGCGGAGCCGGCCGGCGCAAAGATGCCGTAGTGGCGCCCGTTCACCGTGACCCCCAGGACATTGCCCTGGTTCGACCAGACCGTGGGTGTGGCGATAAAGGTGACCTGGGCATTGCCGCCGGTTTTCGTGGCGTACACAAAGGGCAGGCCGTGCCCGAAGGTGGCGCGCAGGGTGCGGGCGCCGTCACTCCAGAACGCGGTGGTGGTCCAGTCGCCCCAGTCGTCGGTTTTGGTGTCGGGCGAGTTCAGGGCACTCACGCCCAGGGTCAGGTCCGGGGTATAGGGATATTCGTATTTTTCCAGTCCGGGCGCGCCCACGATCTGCGAGCGGTTGGGGTAGCTGAGTTCCAGGCCACCCGCGCGGGCGTGCATGGCCAGCGGGTGGGCGAACATGTTCTCGGAGTAGGCGTTGCCCGCGTTGCGCTTGAAGAGGATGGACGACCAGAACTCGTTCGTGGGCGCCTTGCCCTTGGCCGCCGCGTTGGCCGTCCAGGCCGGGGTCAGCAGCGCGCCCGACGTGTTAGTGGGGCCGCCCTTGGCGCCAGGCGGGGGCGTGGTGCTGTAGTCCTGCGCTTGCAGTCCCGGCGCGGTTGGGGTGCTGGGCTGCGGCGTGCCGCTGCCACAGGCTGAGAGGGCCAGGGTTAGGCCAAGCAGAAGGGGAAAGCGGGCGCGTGCGGTAGACATAGGCGACCTCCAGACCGCCCCGGTCCGGCGGTCAGCTGAGAACGTTTTCAAATTGTGGAAAGCGGCAGGTCAGTGGGGCAGCGGGCGGGCGTAGCGCACCGATTCGCGCACGCTGAGGGAAAGGGGCAACTCTGGGGGGGTAAGGGGCAGGTCTGGGGTCTGCAGGCGGTGAAGAACCGTGCGGGCGGCCTGCTGGCCCATTTCAAAGAGCGGCTGGTGCACCGAGGTGAGGGGCGGCAGCGTGAACTGCGAGGCGGGCAGGTCGTCAAAGCCGATCAGCGAGATGTCTTCGGGCACGCGGATGCCGCGCCGGTACAGCCCCAGCCGCGCGCCGTAGGCCATCTGGTCGTTGGCGGTAAAGATGGCCGAGAGCGCTGCGCCCTGCCCCAGCCAGTGTTCCACCGCCTGAATGCCGGCCGACTCGCTGAAATCGCCCTCGAAGACCAGCCGGGCGTCGAAGGCCAGCCCAGCCTCGGCCAGGGCCAGCCGGTAGCCTTCCAGGCGGTCCACGGCGTCGCGCTGGCTGGAAACGCCCGTCACGTGCCCAATGCGGCGGTGGCCCAGCTGAATCAGGTGGCTGGTGGCCAGAAAGGCGCCCTGCACGTTGTCCACGCTCAGGCAGGCGCCCCCCAGGGCGGCCACCCGGCGGCCCACCAGCACCAGCGGAAAGCGGGCGTGCAGGTCGGCCAGCTGCGCGTCGCCCAGGCGGCCACCCAGGATGATCAGGCCGTCCACCTGCCGCCGGATCAGCGCGGTGATCGCCGCCGACTCATCCTGAATCTGCCAGTGGCCGTTCACGAAGATGGGCTGGTACCCGCTGCCCGCAAACCCCACGTCAATGCCGCGCGCCACCTCGCTGTAAAAGGGGCTGGCGATGTCCTGGGTCAGCACGCCAATGGTCATGGAGCGGCCCCGCACCAGCCCCTGGGCGGCCACGTTGGGCTCGTACCCCAGGCGCTCGGCGGCGGCCAGCACCCGCACCCGCTTGGCCTCGGCCACTGCCGAGGAGCCGTTCAGCGTGCGCGACACGGTGCTGATGGACACCTCCGCTGCCCGCGCAATGTCTTTGATGGTGACGTTTCTGGTCATGGGGACAGTGTGCTCCGAAGGCGGCAAAGAGGCGGCCGGCTGGGGCGCGGCCGGCCAGCAACAGGGGCCCAGCGGCCCACAGCGACTGAATTGAAGTCTGTAGGGCGAGCTTACTCTCCATTGAAAACGTTGTCAAATAGGGGACGTGCAAAGGGGTGTCCGGCCAGGCTGGGCCGCGCCGTGCAGGCCATGCCTTAGCCTCGCGGTATGACCCATCCCCGCCCGGCTGACCTTGAGGCCCAGATTGAACGCGGCCTGCGCGACCTCACCGCCCTAGTGGCGCTGCCCAGCGTTTCGGCGCAGGGGCGTTGCCTCCCCGAAACCGCCGGGGCTGTCACGGCCCTGCTGGAAGCCGAGGGCTTTACGGTGCGCGCCTTCCCCGGGCAGGTGGCCCCGGTGCTGGTGGCCGAGGCGGGCGAGGGCCCCTTTACCCTGCTGATCTACAACCACTACGACGTGCAGCCCGAGGACCCCCTGGAGCTGTGGAACACGCCGCCTTTTGAGTTGACTGAGCGGGACGGGCGACTCTACGGGCGCGGCGCCAGCGACGACAAGGGCGAGCTGGTGTCGCGCCTTGCGGGCCTGCGGGCCCTGAAAGCGGCGCGTGGCGGCCAGTTGCCCCTGAAGGTGAAGTGGCTGATTGAAGGCGAGGAGGAGGTGGGCAGCCCCAGCCTGGAAGCCTTCTTGGCCGAGCACGCCGAGGCCCTCAAGGCCGACGGCGTGTGGTGGGAATTCGGGGCCATCACCCCCGAAGGGCGCCCGGTGCTGTACGCGGGCCTGAAAGGGATTGTGTGCGTGGAACTGCGCTGCTCCGTGGCGGGCAGCGACCTGCACAGCAGCAACGGCGCGGTGGTGGACAACCCGCTGTGGCGACTGGCGGCGGCGGTGGCCTCGCTTCGAGGCGCCGACGGCACTGTGCTGATCCCCGGCTTTCACGATGACGTGCGCCCTCCCAGCGAGGCCGATCTGGCCGCTATTGCGCGCCTGCCCGGCAGCGGTGAGGCCCTGCGCGACACCTACGCGGTCACGCGCCCGCTGGGGGAGAGCGGGGAGTACCACACCCGGCTGAACCTGAAGCCCGTGGTGAACGTCAACGGCTTTCACGGCGGCTACGGCGGCGAGGGCAGCAAAACCGTGCTGCCGGCGGCCGGCATGGTCAAGCTGGACTTCCGGCTGGTGCCCGACCAGGACCCGGACCGGGTGGTGGCGCTGCTGCGGGCCCATCTGGACGCCCAGGGCTTCGGGGACATTGAGATCGTGGAACTGGAAAGCCACCAGCACCCGGCGCGCAGCGACCTGGCCCATCCGTTTGTGAAGACGGCGGTGCGGGTGGCGCAGGAGGTTCATGGCCAGGCGCCGATTCTGAACCCCAGCAGCGGGGGCAGCGGGCCCATGTACCCGTTTATGCGGCATGTGGGGGCGCCGGTGGTGGCGCTGGGGATTGGGAATGTGGGGGGGCGGGTGCATGCGCCGAACGAGAATATTTTGCGGCGGGATTTCGAGAATGGGGTTCGGTTTGCGGCGGCGTTTTTGGGGGCGTTGGGGGATGGGCTGGCGTAGCCCTTTCTCCGCGTCGCCCCACCCCCCCAGCCCCCCTACCCCGGAGGGGCAGGGGGGAGCGGCGCTGCGCTGGCAAACGTTGACTGACGGTTCGGGGCGCCCTTCCTTCACCCCGCTGTGTACGCCGTGGTCCGCCTCCGCCCATCGTCGTACGCCCGCGCGCTGCGCGCACGACGGCTTCGTCTGGACCTGGGCGGTCAGGGGGCAAGAAGGCTTGGTGCGGCTCAGAGGGTTCTACTTTTCAAAAGACAAAGGAAAAAGGCGAGTGGCGTGTTTGCCCTCGCCTTTCTCTTTTCCCACTCCCTACAACCCACTTCCTACACCCTTCTTTCCCCGCACCCCGCTCCCTGCCACCCGCTCCCCCCCCTCACACATCCGGATACACCTTGATCTCCGTGATGTGCGCCCGGTCGGGGCGGGTCAGGGCGTGGGCCACGCTCTTGGCGAGGCCGCGCGGGTCAATCATGGTTTCCCAGCTCAGGCCGGCGTCGCGGTTGGCGGGGGTGTCAACGGCGCCCATGGGGTACAGCACCATGCCGCGCACGCCCTTGGCCTTCAGTTCGTCGTGCAGGCTGAGCACGTAGGCCGACACGGCGGCCTTGCTGGCGGTGTACAGGGCCGACTTGGGGCCACTGAGGCGGGCGGCCTGCCCGGCACTCACGCCCATCACCAGCCCGTCTTTCTGCTTGAGCATGTGGGGCAGCACGCCCTGTACCGCGTGGAACAGCGTGGTCATGTTCGTGTCGAACATCGCGCGCAGGTCCTGGGTGGTGGCCTTATGAATGTCCTGCATAGTAAAGGCCCCCACCGTGTGAATCAGGGTGTCCACCTTGACCTTGCGCAGGGCCTCCACGCTGCTTTCCTGGGTCAGGTCCAGGTCTAGCACTTCGGTGGCGGGAAAGCGGTCAGCGGCGCGCTCCAGGGCCTCGCCGCGTCCCACCAGCACCATTTGCGCGCCCGCGTCGTCGAGTTCCTGGGCAATGGCGGTGGCCAGGGCGCCGCCCGCGCCCGTCAGCATGATCGTAGAGGAGCCGAGGTTCGCCATACCCCAGGGTAACGGGTGGGCGGTGGGGGAGGAGAGAGAGCCTGAGCGTTTCTTTAAGCCGGTCTCATGGGAGGGGGCCGCTGAAGTCGTTCGCTGTTGATCTTCAGATCAATCGAGCGAAGCGAGAAGCGAGAAAAGGGCCTTGCACCGGGAAGGGAAACGTTTCGGTGCTTTTCTGAAACGTTGGCATGGGGGAGGGGCGAGGCCCTTAGCCCTGGGCTTCGCCGTAGCCAGCCGCCCGCACGCTGGCCCAGTCGCCCTGGCCCAGCACAAAGGGCGCGCGCTGGGTGTGGGTGGTCACGCGCGGGCCTTCGGGCGCCAGGTACACGTTGATCTCGCTGCGAATGCCAAAGCCCTTCTGGGCCGGGTAGGTGCCCGGTTCAATGGTCACGGCGAGGCCCGGGGTGAGGGTGCGGGTGTCGCGGGTTTCGTAGTCGTCCAGGTTGGCCCCGGCGCCGTGAATCTGCACGCCCAGGTCGTGGCCGGTGCGGTGCAGGAAGTGCGGCGCCCACTCGGGGCCCATGGCGTCGCGGGCGGCGCGGTCCAGCATCCAGCCCTGCAACTGGCCCCACCCCTGCTCGGCGTGGTCCTGCTGCAGCCGGTGCAGCGCGGCGTCGCGGGCGCGGCTCACGGCGGTCCAGGCGTCCAGGTACTCGGCGCCCGGGGTGCCTGCAAAGCCCACCCAGGTCACGTCAGCGAAGGGGCGGCCCGGCTCCTGGGCCCACAGGTCAATCAGCACGCACTCGCCGCTCTGCAGGGTCGCGTGGCGCTCGGGGCTGGGTTCGTAGTGGCTGTCGGCCGCGTTCACGCCGAACGATACGTTCACCGCGTGCCCAGCCTGCATCCCCGCCGCCTCAATCTGGCGCATGATCACGGCCTGGGCGTCCAGTTCGGTCACCGGCTGCCCGGCGCGCAGGCGCTCGTGGATCAGTCGGAAGGCGTCGTCCTTGGCCGTCATCAACACGGCCACGGCGCGCTCATGGGCCGCGAGATCGTCGGCGCTCCAGGCCAGGAAGGATTGCAGCAGGTCGGCGCTGGTGTGAATGGCGCGGGCCCCGGCGGCGCGCACCCGCTCCACGGTGCCGGCGTCCACACGCCCCACATAGGGCACCGCGCCGTTCGGGCTGTATTCCATCGCCAGCGCGCGCCCAGCCACCACCTCGCGCAGCGCGGCGTCTAATTCGGCGTGTGAGCCGAAGGGCCGCCGCTCGGCCCCCCAGTGCCGCGTGATCTCGCCCCAGGTGCCGCCCTCAATATGGTTGTGCAGCACGGTGGCCGGGCCCTGCCGGGGCACCCACACGAAAAAGCGCCGGGTTAAAAACGCACTCTCTGGCAGCGCCAGCACCCGGCGGGCGTGGGGGTTCAGGCCCTGAAAGTCGTACACCAGCCAGCCGTCCAGGTCAGTGGCGCTCAGGGCTCGTTGCATCCGCGTGATGGGCGAGGTCATGTGCGCCAGCGTAACGCCCCCGTGCGGCCAGCGCCCGGCCTGGATGGACGCAGCGCCCAGCAGATACCCAGGCACTGACCTTGGCCCACACAACTGCTGCCCTACACAGACACTGGCCCCGGCGCGCCGGGATCGGGCGGGCCAGGGCCAGAGCAGAGTGCGGAGCAGAAAAGAGAGGAGCGGTGGGGTGTCATCCACCTGCCTCTTCAGTACGGGGGGAGGGTGCGGTGGGTTCCCAGGGCTTAGCGGTAGCGGGCAAACGTCTCGCGGGTGGCGTAGTTCTGGCGGCCACTTCCATCGGTGAACTGCGTCAGGGCGTGCACGTCCAGGCGGCCCTTGGCAAAGTTCATGACCAGCACCGTGTTGGCAAAGCCCTTGTTGAATACCGCGCTGGCGGTGAAATGGTTGCTGTCACTCACGGTCAGGCCATAGGTCAGCATGGGGGCCTGACCCCAGTCGCAGTCGTTGGGGTGGCAGCGGCCAAACACCTGCACGCTCAGCTGCCCGGCGGCAGTTCGCGTCACATTGATGCGGGTGATGCCGTTCGTGGTGACGTTGCCGTTCACCCAGGTGCCCACCATGTCGGCGGGGGCGGCCAGGGCGCGCTGCGGCACCATCAGGGTGCCCAGGGCCAGCGCGGCCAGCAGCGGCGAGAGGGTGCGGGGGTTCAGGGCGGCGGTCTGGGGGCGGGCAACGCGGGGCAGGGTGGTCATGGTGGGGGCTCCTGGTAGGAAAAAGGGCGGAAGGGCGGGGGGAAAACAGCGGCTGGGCGGGCAGTGCCCCGGCGCTGATAGGGCCAAGGTACGCGCCCCCCCATGAGCGGCCCATGATCGCTGGCAGTCAGGCGGCAGTCAGGCATGATCGGGGGCAAAAAAGGCCGCCTGGAGAGGGTCCAGGCGGCTACTGAGCAGCAGGGCTTACCGGGTGAAGGGACTGCGAGGCGGCAGGCCCTGCACGAGTGCGTGCGCGCGGGCGTAGGCGAGGTTCCAGGCCCGGGGATCACGTGGGGTGTCGTAACGGTCATGCAGGTCGTCAATGATGGTCTGGGGCGTCACGCAGTTGGCCGCAGGACCGCAGGGCGGCGCCAGGACATCCAGGTTCGCCACGATGGCAGGCACGGCGCCTGCCCCCAGGTTCAGCAGATCCCATACGCCAACCTGCTGCGGCGTGCGGCGCAGGTCGTTGGTCACGGCGGCGGTCTGGCGGTGCAGGTTGTGGGCCGCAATCAGCGCGCCGGGGTTCAGGGCGGTGGTGCCCAGCAGTGTGGCCAGCCCCAGCAGCAGCGCGGGAAAGGCAAAGCGCCCGGCGCGGTCACGCCACAGGCACAGTGCCAGCCAGCCCAGCGTGAGGGTCACCCACACCAGAAAGGCGGCGCCCAGCACCCGGATGGTGCTTAGGCCGTACGCCTGGGTGTACAGCCCCCAGCGCTGCGCCGCGCTGGCCAGAATCACCAGCAGCGGCAGCAGCACGGCGGCGTTCAGGGCGCGCAGGGGCAGACTGCGCCGCGTCTCCGGGCGGCTCAGACCGTGGGCGCCCAGCAGCACGCTCAGGGTCAAAAAGGCCACGGTCATCAGCTCGCTAAAGCCCCGGCGAATGTGGCCCGCGTAGGTCTGACCGTCGGGCAGGCCGCCGCCCAGCAGCGCGGGCACCTGCAAGGCTGCAAAGGCAAGAAACAGCAGGGCCAGCGCGCCCAGCGGCAGCCCCACCTCCACCAGTCCCAGGCGCCCGGATGCGTCACGCGGCGCAAAGAAGGTGGGGCGCAGGGCCATCAGGGCGGGGTAGGTCAGGCCGCCCACGAACGCGCACCACAGCATCAGGCCCAGGCCAGATGACAGCAGGGTGTCCAGTTCCTGGGCAGGGCGCCACAGGCCACTCAGGGCCTGGGCGAAGCCTGCGTCGGCGCTGGCCAGCAGCGCCCCAAAGACCAGCAGCAGCGGCGCGGCCAGCGCCAGCCCCACGCCCACGCGTCCCAGCTGCCGTCCCCCATCGCCTTTAGGGCGCAGCCGCGCCCAGGGAAAGCGTTCCAGCAGCACCAGTGGGCCGTAGGCAAACCGGAGGCCGCCGGTCATCAGGGCGGCCAGCAGCAGGCCCGGCGTGGCCCGGCCCAGCCCCGGAAAGCGCAGAAAGGCCGCGCCCAGCGTCAGGCTGCCCAGCAGGGCCAGGGTGTTCAGCACCGCCAGTTCGGGGGGGGCGTCCCACAGGGTGAAACTCAGGCCGAACAGCGCAGCCACGCCCAGCAGGGCCACACCCGCGCGGCTGGGGGTCTGGCCGCGCCCCGCCAAGCCCCACACGCTGGCGCCCAGGAACAGCACCAGCCACAGCGCCAGATTCAGGCCGGCGGGCCCGGCGCGCCACGTCAGCACATGGGCGGCCAGCCCCAGGCCCAGGGCCAGCAGCAGGGGGCGCGCGGCCAGGGCGGGCCGGGGGTGCGCGGGCGCGGCGTCCCAGCCCGCCGGGGTCAGGGGGCCTGCCAGCGGCGGTGGGGTGGCGTCGTCCGCCGAACTCGTCTGGGCTGGGGTCATGGCTGCACCGTACCTTTGCCCACACGGCGCCGC
The DNA here is from genome assembly GCF_019693445.1 of Deinococcus aquaedulcis. Taxonomy (NCBI): domain Bacteria; kingdom Thermotogati; phylum Deinococcota; class Deinococci; order Deinococcales; family Deinococcaceae; genus Deinococcus; species Deinococcus aquaedulcis. The sequence continues at coordinate 18,544 of NZ_JAHRBL010000033.1, forward strand.
GTCCGCCGGAAGGAGGAGCGTCCCCCGGGGTACGGTTGCCCCGGCCCCGGCCCCCTACACTCCAGGGCATGGCCTTTCCCGACCTTCAGAGCTTTATCCGCTTGCTCGAAGCGCGCGGCGAACTCGTGCGCGTCCGCACCCCGGTCAGCCGGGACCTGGAAATCACCGAGATTGCTGACCGACTGGTGAAAACTGGCGGGCCGGCCGTGCTGTTCGAACAGGTGATTGACAGCGACTTTCCGCTGGTGATCGGCCTGATGGGCACCCGCGAGCGCACCGCCCTGGCCCTGGGGGTCTCCGACCTGGACGATCTGGCCGCGCGCGTGCGCCACCTGATTGACTTGAAGGGCGCCAAGGGCCTGGGCGGCCTGCTGGGGCAACTCCCCAAACTGCGTGACGCCATGAACCTGCCCCCCCGCCGCGTCAAGACGGGCCCCGCCCAGGAGGTGGTCTGGCGCGGCGACGAGGTGGACCTCTCCAGGCTCCCCATCCTCAAGTGCTGGCCCCAGGACGGCGGGCCCTTCGTGACCCTGCCGCTGGTGATCACCAAGGACCCCGAAACCGGCGAGCGCAACATGGGCATGTACCGCATGCAGGTGATGGGCAAGAACGTGACCGGCATGCACTGGCAGCGCCACAAAACCGGCACCAAGCATCTGGAAAAAGCCAAGGCCCTGGGCCAGCGCCTGGAGGTGGCGGTGGCCATCGGCGGCGACCCGGCCCTGATCTACGCCGCCACCGCGCCCCTGCCGCCCATTCCCGGGCTGGATGAATTTGCCCTGGCCGGCTACCTGCGCGGTCAGCGCTATCCCGTCATGAAAGGCGTGACGGTGGACCTAGAGGTCCCCGCCAACGCCGAATTCATTCTCGAAGGCTACGTGGACCCGCAGGAACCCTGGGTGATGGAGGGGCCCTTTGGGGACCACACCGGCTTTTACACCCTGCCGGACCTGTACCCGCAGTTTCACGTGACCGCTGTGACCATGCGCCGCCAGCCGGTCTACCCAGCGACCATCGTGGGCCGCCCGCCCATGGAAGACGCCTACCTCATTGAAGCCTCCGAGCGGCTCTTTCTGCCCGCCGCGCAGCTCATCCTGCCAGAGGTCGTGGATTACCACATGCCGCCCGCCGGGGTGGCGCACAACCTCGTGGTGGTCAGTATCAAAAAGACTTACCCCGGGCAGGCCTACAAGGTTGCCAACGGGCTGTTCGGCCTGGGCCAGATGATGTTCGCCAAGGTGATCGTGGTGGTGGACGAGGACGTGAAGGTCAATGACTTTGCGGCGGTGTGGCGCGAGGTGGCCCAGAAGGCGGTGCCGGGGCGCGACACCCTGCCCACACGTGGCCCCACCGATGTCCTGGACCATTCCAGCCGGGGCTGGGGTTACGGCGGCAAGCTGATCATTGACGCCACCACCAAGCGCCCCGAAGAGGTGGGCGGCGCCGTGTCCTCGCGTGACGAGCAGGCGGGGGACGTGACATCAGAAGCGTTTGTGCCCCGGGTGGCGGCTGCGCTGCCTACCTTTGAGGGCGTACTGGCCCAGGCCCAGACAGAGGACGGCTACTGGACAGTGGCCCTGAACAAGACCCGCCCCGGGCAGGCGCAGGCGCTCGCCCAGGCGTTCACGGCCCACCCCGCCGCCGCCGGCATGCGCCACCTGCTGATCGTGGACGAGGAAACCCAGGTCCACGACCCCCAAGATGTCTGGTGGACCATTCTGAACAACGTTGACCCGGAGCGCGATGTCTGGCCCCTGCACGGCCTGCTCGTCTGGGACGGCGCCCGCAAGCTGCCCGAAGAAGGCTTCGTGCGCGAGTGGCCCCCCAAGATCGTGATGGACGAGGCGGTGGTCCGGCGGGTGGACGCCCTGTGGCATCTGCACGGTCTGCCGCCGATGAAAGGGTAGGCAGAGCAACGAGGGGGGAGAGGGTCACCTCTCCCCCTGTGCTGTGTGGTGTGTTCTGGCGCCCGGCCTCTCTCAAGACACGCTCTGGACTTGCTCTGCGATTGGTCTGGGCCGCTCGCGCTTTCCCTCATCCGCGCGTCTCGCTAGAGGTGTTGACAGAGTTGGGCAGAAGGCATATAGTTCTCTTCGCCCGAGAAGAAGGGCGAAGGCGAAAAGCCCCCAAGGGCCTCGCTGGGACGCATGAAAATCTGGTTCTGATGACGATGACAGGAGCGACCGACAGGTCGTGCCGAGCGGATCTCCCCCCGGAGGTCTCCAGACTCGGTCAAGGTCGCAAGACCAAACAAGCCCGAGAGGGCAAGCCAAGCGCAAGCGAGGCATCAGACTGTATCAAGGAGCTTTCGGGCTTTTGATAACCATTTTTTGGAGAGTTTGATCCTGGCTCAGGGTGAACGCTGGCGGCGTGCTTAAGACATGCAA
>NZ_JAHRBL010000034.1 GCF_019693445.1 Deinococcus aquaedulcis
CTCGGACGTGACCTGGAGCGCTTGCCCTCCACCCTGGTCGGCTTTCACGTCCTTGCCGCCTGCATTCTGCTCTGCAACAACTTGAAGCCTCTTTTTGCATAGCCTTCTTGGCACTCTCTAGAGAAACCTTAGTCGTGGGATCGTGCGGTTTTTCTTATCGCGACGCGTGATGTCCTGTGCTGTTGGCTTCTATCAGGAGAACTCATGCTGGGCCCAGACAATGCCAGTCACCACGTATCAGGCAAAGAAGCAAGGGCCTTCCATCGTCCGACCAATCTGTCTATCAGGACCCAGAGAAATCTGCACCTCCAGTATGCTGTGGGTTCACAGATGCCTTTGATTGCTGGCCATACAACGTGTCTTCTGTCACGTTTCTTTCAAAGAAGGACATAAAGATCAGCCGTCTTCGGCAACGTCCGTTGACGTCATTCGTTGACGCGCGCGGGGATGATCATGACTCATGCCGTCATCAGGACAGCCACAGCCGCTTGAGGGTTTGGCAACGCCCGTCGAGAAGGGGGCGTACTTACAGGCAATGACTCTCCCAGGAGGCCACGGCGCAAAGGCTGAAGGTGCTCTGAGCTGACTATGGCATGCAAAAACTGTCTCCAGACACGGACGTTCTTTAGAAAGCTGCCCATGAGCGTCGGAACCTTCCTGTAAGGGCTGTGAGAATATTTTGACGTCGCGTTGTTTTCCTCATCGTTTCTTCACTGTTCCAACGAGGTTCCTTGTGTCGACCTGTGTTCATCGACTTACCGTTGCTCTCGCCCTGCTGGGAACCACTGCTCTGGCCAACCCCGCTTCCATCCCAGTCGATCAGGCCTATCTGGATCAGCAGGCCAGGCAACTGACCCAGGCCATCACCGAGGCGGTCAGTGAAGCGGGCGGCAACCTCGACTCGCAGCAGCTTCATCTGGTGTTTGCCTTCAGCACAGGCCATTTCGCCAAAGACCCCCTGATGGCCGAAGCGGCCCGTGTGATCGCTTCAAATGTCGCCGAACAGCACCTGGTGAACGGTGATCAACTCAGTGCCTACGCCTGGGAAATGACTGTATGGCCGCATAAAGGCCAAGCGCTTAATCCGTTCACGGTTGGCAGTGACCGCGCGGCCCTGCGCGCCTCCTTCCAGGATCTCTGGCCCAGGTCAGCTCAGGCTGGAAGTGAAGGGGGCCATGATACAGAAGCTGCCATTACCCAGCTCACGCAGACACTGGGCGACAGTCGCAACGCGGTGCTGGTGCTGCTGACCAACTCGGCCGCCAGCGTGGCCGGAACGCAGGCGCAACGGACGATCGGCGAGAATGATCCAGCTTACCTGAGTGCCCTCGAACAGTGGACCCGCGTCAGAACAAGTAACACCACCGGCGCGTCTCTTCAGCTGGGGATTCGTGACGACCAGCCCAACCGAACCTTCGATGCGGTGATTGTCGTCCCCAAGGCGTTTGAAGGCGCGGCGCTCAGTGGAAGCCGGGAAGACTTGATCCGCACGCAGACCGCTGAAGCGCCTGGGTCGCAATCTCCTGCCAGGGGGCTGCCCTCATGGATCTGGGCCTTGCCCGTCCTTGCCGTTGTGGGGGCTCTGCTGTATGGCCTGAGTCGCCGGCGCCGTGTCTCTGGGAGCCCAGCGGCACCACGGGTTCGCGCCGGGAAAGGCAACTGGACCTTGCAGGTCGCAGGCCGCACCTACGCACTCAAGGACGTTCAGGAGGGTGAACCGGTCTGCATCATCTGCGGGCCGGGATACCCCATTCCTCCGTCCAATCCGTCCTACGTCCTGCTGAGCAGCCCCACACTGCCGCCAGTCAAGCTTCTGACGATCCGGCGAACGGGCAAAACCCTGACCGTACAGCCCGACCTCGATATCGCCCTCGAAGAAGGCTCGCCGCAGAGTATTCCGGCAGGTCAGGACGCGGATTACACCCTCAGCGTCCGTGGCCGCGCCGCCAGCAAACCCAACCTGCCCCCCAAGCCGTTTGCCGCCACTGTGAACATCGCTATCCGCCCGGAGGAATCCTGATATGACCACCATGGACGTCACCAAAACGCTCGTTATCGGCCTGGGCAGTACCGGCACCCGCGTCTGCAACAACCTGATCCGCCGCCTCGACTGGCAGTACGGCTCAGCCAAACGCGCGCCGTGGGTCGAGTTCATGGCAGTTGAGACCAACAACAATGAGCCGTCGACCGCCCTGCGGGACCGTGGCGATTTCTATCCGATTGGGCTCGACGCGCGCGTTTACGGTCAGATTCTTCAGGACCCCCAGTCCCACCGCAAAATTCAGCTGGACCGCTGGGCTGACATGAGCACCCTGCGCAAACTCAAGGACACCGAAGGTGGCGCGGGCAACATCCGGATGGTCGGCCGCCTGACGTTCATGACCGATCCGAACTTCTCCAAACTGAAACTGGCACTGCTGGACCGCATCACGCGCCTGCGTGACCTGCAGGCCAGCGAAGCACAGATGAAACGGGGAAGCCTGCAGGACGGGTCCAACCCCATGATCAGCTTCGGCTCAGGCGGCGAGATCCGCGTGTTCGTGGTGGGGACCCTGTGCGGAGGCACTGGCAGCGGCCTGCTTCCAGACTTCGGGTATTTCCTGAAGTCTCTTCCCCTCAAAGAAACCGAGAAAGTCATTGGTATCTTCACGCTGCCCCACGAGCACCTGACCTCTGTGGTGGCTTCCAACGCGGACCGGCTAAAGAAAAACGCGTACCATGCGCTGCTCGAGCTGAATCATTATCACCAGGCCGCTTCCGGCACGCTGCCGCCCATCCATTACCCTGACGGCAGCGTGGCCTCGATGGAAAGCCATCCGTACGACCTGCCGTACCTCGTGGCTCCATCGGCGCCCACCGCTGACGGAGAGGCAGAGCTCAACGAGCTGGTGGCTGACCGTATTTTCATGAACATCATCAGCCCGGAAGCAGATCCCATGAGCCGGGCCGTGGACGCGCCCCTCCCGGACCGGGATCACCAGGCCCACGTGTTCAGCACCTTTGGCCTTTCGGTGGTCGAGTTTCCCGCCGCCCAAATCACGGAAGCGGCCGGGAAAAAGCTCCTCTTCGGCGCCCTCAACGAGTGGCACGCATTCAAAAGTGACCGGGTCACGGACCTTACGTCCCTGGTTGGCGCCGACTGGCACAGCCTGATTCCCGCCTACCTGCAAAAGCCCAGCGAGGACTGGCAGAAAGAGGTGACGGCGGCTGTAAACAGTGAGCTGGGCGCTGCGAAACTGGATTTCGCCAAGCTTGACCGGGCGCTCGCCGCCCTCCGTCAAGCGGTGGCCCCAGACGGCGCCCTGTCCAACCAGCTGCGGGCCCAGCGCGACCAGGTCACCGAGCGGATCTATCAGCGTTTCTCGGATCATGCCCATGAGGTGCTGCTGGACCGCACCCGCGGCCCAAAAGTGCTTTCGGCGGAAGTGCAGAACCTGCTGAGTGACCTGCAGGACCTGCACGAGGTGGCCCGGGCCAATACTGCGGTCTCTCAGGCAGAAGCAGCAGAAGCCTGGCAGAAGGTGGAAACCGCTGTGCAGCGCTTGAGAGACGAAGTCAAGCGGGTCAGTTTCCTGAACAAGAACAAGGGCAACATCGAAGCGGCGCAGCGCGACCTTCGCGCCGGTATGCGGGAATTCGCCCGCATTCAGATGGAGTCGGCGCTGTACGCCAGCATTCAGACCCACCGCAAGTACGGCGAGATTGACTTCGGTGTCGCGGAGCACCTGCAGCGCCTGCTTCAGCAGGTGCAGACCAACCTGAGCAATCTCGACAGCCGGATTACTGCGGTGAAAAACAAGCTGTACAGCGATGTGGAAGCCAAGTCCACCACCCTGCCTCCGGTCAACGGCCTGGTGCTGCTTGAGCCGCGCACCACCGTTCAGGATGAGTACCGGCGTGCGCTGGAAGCGGGACGCAGCAGCAGCGTGCAGCACCTCGATAACCTGGAAGCCCATCACTTTGAGGCCCTGATCCGTGGCTGGAGTGACCTTCCGGGCATCATCGTGCCGTCCGTGCGCCAGCTGGACAAAACCTGGATTCACGCGCCATTTGATCCGCGCGGTGAACACCTGCTCCCGGCAGAAATCATGAATCGCCTGCTGAGCGAGGCGTCCCGCCCCTTCAGTCTGATCCTCGCCCGCGAGAACGTGGTGGAGAAAGTGATGCGGGAACGTCAGGTCTCGCCCACCATGGACAACAAACTGCGTGGCGCCGCCGAGCGCTCCCGGCCGTTCCTGACCCTGAACAAGCAGCGGGCGGTCGAAGGCAACCGCAGCCCCGTAATGGAGCGTCAGTCGATGTTTATCCCCGAAGGGACCAATCCCTCGGAGGAAAACACCTTCAAGAATCTGGTGTCCAACAGCTTTGCCCTGTCCAGTTCGAAAGGGGCAACCTCCGCCGACCCGACCCGGACGCTGTTTCTGGAAGAGTATTACCGCTTCCCCCTGCGAGGCCTTGACCAGGTCCTCGGTCAGGGCGGACTGCACGAAGCCCAGTGCCAGGATTTTCCCACCTTCCACACCCGGCGGGACGTGCAGTGGTACGGCCTCTCGAAACGTGAGGCGCAGCTGTTAGAGGACGCCGCTGAAGCCCTGGTGGTCGGCGTGGTCATGGGCGAATTGATTGTGAAAGACGGCCTGGTGATGCCCTGGACCCCGCAGGGTTTTGGGGACCGTGACTTCCGCCGACTGCCCATCAAGCTGGAGGAAGCTGCCCGCGTCCTGGCCCGCGGCGAACAAGACCTCGACAGCTACTCGCTGTTGGGCGCGCTGCCGACCCTGCAAGCCCGCATCGACCATCACTGGAAGCGGCATGACCTGGATCTGCACAGCAGCAGCCAGGCCTTCGTCAAGCAGTTGCAGACGCGCCTGGAAGAGTTTTACCATCAGGGCCGTCAGGGTCAGATTGACGGCTGGGGCGATCAGGCCTGGGCAGGTGAGCAGCTCGCCAGATTCACTGCGAAACACACGCCGCTCCACGAAGCCACGATGCTGTTGTACCCACCACCGGCGGCCAAGATCAACGCCCTGACCCTCAAAAAGGACCAGCAGGGCCGCTGGGGCGGCTACGCGCCCAAAGATGGGCTGTACTGCTACGAGTGTGGGGGCCTGGTCGGCGAGACCATTCAGGACGCCGCGCGCAACGGCTGGCGCTGCTTTACCAACTCTGCCCACTACTACGGCAACTGAGGACCAGATGACGACCATAACCCTCTTCCCAGGCAACCCGGTCATCCGGGTGATGCTGGTCATGATCATCGCCCTGTTTGCCTTCGGGCTGTGGCAGTGGTACCGCAATTACCGGCGGCTGGGCCAGGAAATCAAGGCGGCGCAGGACCTGAAAGCGCGGAAGAATCTGCTGCTTGACGCTGACACCATCGGTCTGTCGCTTGGACCGGCCAGTAACTGGCTGGCCGGGCGGCTGATCAAACTGATGGTCGCGCAAAATGGTCTCGCTTTCGCCCGCCCTGCCGACACCCTCGATCCGGTCCTGGATGAAGTGCAGCGCATCAATGCGTCCGCCCGCGCTGTGCCGAATCTGTTGCTGCTGTTCGGGCTGATCGGCACGGTCGTGGGCCTGATGTTCACCCTGGGGAGCCTGGGGCCACAGATTCAGGAGTCGATTAATACAGGTGCGCCCGCCGCGGTTGCCCGGAGCCTCGGGCAGACCTTGCACGAGATGAGTGCCGCGTTCGCCGGCACGCTCTGGGGCGTGGGGCTGGCCTTCGTGTTGCAGGCCCTCAACGCCCTGGCGGCGACGCGCGCTGGTCAGCTGAGCGGCGCCCTGGACGAGCTCAGCCTCCATTACGCCCCGATGGTCTACCCGGCTGGCAGCGAAAAACAGCTGCAAAGCCTGCAGGACCTGGTGCGGCGCAGTGAGGAGTTCCTCTCCGAGACGCAGCAGGCCATTGCGCAGACCAGCGCGGACTTCTCGAAAGTTCTGCTGGACGCCGGCCAGGCCATTCAGGGCAGTCTGGTGACGCTCCAGAGCACGTCGAAAGATATTTCTGAAGCCCTGAAGGTGGCGAGCTCAGACGTCAAACTGAGCAGCGAACGACTAAATACTGCGGTCGAGAGCATGCAGCGTCACCGCCAGGACTACCGCAGCATCTACACCCAGTTCAACGAGATGTTTGAACGCTCCATGCGCAAGCTCTCCGACCACAGTGACTCCGAGCTCCGCGAGATTCGCGAACTTCAGTCGGCCTTCGGTCACACGGGCGCGCAGATTGTGCAGGAGATTTTCCGGACTGGGGAGCAGCTCAACCGGGTCAGTACGGACCTCGCCGCCAGTCAGGCGGCCTACATTGCCGGGACCGAAACGGTAGGCACCAGCCTGAAGCAGGGCTTTGACACCCTGCACGAGCGCCTCGACGGCACCCTGTCGCGCTACACCAGCGAGGTGAACATGGTCAGCGCGCACCTCACCGGCCTGGGGGACAGCCTGCAGGCGAGCAGCTCCGCGACGGCGACGCTCGAGCGCACGCTGCGGGCCAAGGACGCCGCCGAACTCACCCGCGCGCGCGATCAGGCGCAGCGCGAAGGGCAGCTCACCAGCAGCGTCGTCAATCTGAACGAGCAACTGCACCTCCTGGTCCCCCTGATTCAGAGCCTGAAGGATCCTGGCCCCTGGGAAGGGCAGCTGCTGGGCGCGGTCGAGGCGCTCGTCAAAACCTCCGCCACCGGTCAGTCGCAACAGGAACAGGGCTGGCGCGCCCTGGGGGAACATCTGGGCAGTCAGAATGAGCAGCTGCGCAAAGAAAGTGGCGCATTGCACCGTGAAATGCAGCAGGCGAACACCCTTCTGCTGGGCGTGCTTGATCAGCTCTCATCCATCACCGATCAGGCGCCGGCCCAGCAGGCGCAGGCAGCGCAGGCCACTGAGGCCGCGCTGCGTGGTCAGGCCGCAGCGGAAGAGATCCGGGCCCTGTTGACTCAGTTGCCCTCCCAGCTCGGGACCGACAGTCTGCTGCGTGCCCAGGACAGCCTGCAGGTCACGCTCGACCGCCTCTCCCAGGCCCTTGAAGGGGCGATGGGCCCCGCCATGGTGGACGGCCCCGCCGCATGAGCCGCAGGCGTGCCGTCGCGGACGAGCTCAACCCGTACGTGGCCCTGACCGATACGACCCTGAACGTCATCCTGGTGATGGTGTTCTTCGTGGCCACCCTGACCGCCGTCGGTCGGGTCAGTTGGGACGACATCCGGTACAAGGACGCTCAGAAGGCGTTTCGCAAAGCCGTCATAGCGCTGATTGGCGCGCCGCAGCGGCCCAGCGTCAACGTCAGCAAGAACGATCCGCCTGGCACCCAGCGCTGGGTCTTTAAAAGCAGCGCCCTGTTTGTGCCCGGCAAGGCGGTTCTCAGCGCCAACGGCAAAGCCACCCTGGGCCAGTTCGCGCGGGCCCTGCGGCAGAATAAAAACACCTGGCGCCGCATTCGGGTGGAAGGCCACACCCTGCCCACCACCCGGCGGATCAATGACCGCTGGGAGGAGGCCACCAACCGCGCCGCCGCTGTGGCCCGGTACCTGGTCACCCAGGGCAACATCGAACCCTATTTCCTGGCCACGGCAGGGCGCGGCGGCCAGGATCCCCTACCGGACCTACCCTCAACGGCGGCGGCGCATGCCAGAATCGAGATCGTGCTGGAGTACGCCAATCAATCCGCCGACGCGAGGAAGAGCCCTTGACCTGCGCCGGGTGCCAGCGTCCCGTCCGCGACACGGACCTGAACTGCGCAGGCTGCGGCGCCCCAGTCGGGGCGCTCGCGGCCGGTACCCGGCTGCACCACCAGTACCGCATTGAGCAGGCGCTGGCCCGTCAGGGAGGCCAGCGTTATCTGGCGCTGGATGAACAGAGCGGCAGCCGGGTGCTCGTGCTGGAGTTTTTTCCAGAAGGTGCCCGCCGGTTTGGCACCCTGGTGATTCTGGATGCGCAGCGCCAGGAGCAGCGGGCTGCCTGGGCCCGCCTCGCGGAGCACTGGACCACCCTGCACAGCCTGACCTTGCGCCGTCCACTGCAGGTCTTTGAGCAGCACGGCACCACCTACGTGGTCTCACCCGTTCCGGCCGGCGTTCCCTTGAGCGAGCAGGTCGAGCGACAGGGCGCTCTGGGAGGCGACGAGGTGGTGCGCCTCGTGCTGGTGCTGGCTGAAGTGATAGAGGAGCTCGCCGCCGCCGGGAGTCTGGACGGCCCACTGGAGCCAGAGCGGATCACGCTGACCAGCACCGGTGTGCGTCTGGAGCTCGGCTGGGGTCAGGAAGCGCCGGTCGCTTACCGGGCGCCGGAGCAGCTGATGAGCCAGCCTGCCGTGCGTGTGGCCAGCCGGATCTACAGTCTGGGTGCAGCGGCGCACTTTGCCCTGACCGGTGAGGCTCCCCCCGGGGCAGCGCACCGGGCGCTGGGCCAGCCCCTACCACCGTTGCCAGCTGGAACCCCCGCCTCCCTGCGCCACCTGGTCACGCAGGCGCTGTCGATTCAGCCGGATCAGCGGCCAGTGACCCTCGCGCAGGTGCAGGCGGCCCTGAGCGGTCAACCGGCAGGTCAGGCAGCCGGCCCCGCCCAAACCGCACAGGCTGTGCGGGTGCCGGCCCATCAGAGCTGGTTGATGCATCTGGCGGTTGGGGATGACGTGGTGGTCACGGCCGGCGCCGATCAGCAGATCCGCGTGTATACCCTTCAGGGCCAGCCGGTCCGTCACCTCGACGGCCTGACCGGGCGCCCGGTCGGCCTCGCTGTGTTGCCTTCCGGCATTGTGGCTGCCGACGCACGCGGCCGGGTCCATGCCTGGGTGGGGGGCAGTTACCGCTGGGGCGACAGTGGGGGCGCCCTGGAGCACTGTGTGCCGCTCGGAGAGACCCAGGTCGTCACGGTCTCAGACCGGCCTGCGCTGGGCCTCTGGCGGGTTCCAGAGGTTCAGGCCCTGGGCACCGCGCCCTTGCAGGGCTCCTGGGTCACCGCGCTGGGCGCCTCACCTTCGAGCACCATCCTGTACGGGACTGGGCGCGGCGAAGTGATGGTGTTTGATCCGAAAAACATGACCCAGATGCCTCTGGGAACTACCCTGCAGGGGCCAGTTACGGCCCTGGCCGCTGGCGAAGGTGGGCAGGTATACGCGGCGGCGGGCCGTGATCTCTGGCAGCTGGGCGCAGGTACCGTGGCGACACTTCCCGCCGTGATCCAGGCCCTGGCCCTGGCTCCCGACGGAAGGCTGTATGTGGCCGCTGGCGGGGAAGTCTTCCGGGCGGGCCGCGGGCACGCCATGACGCGCGTTCTGGACGCTGGAGCGCCCATCCGGGCCCTGGCCTGTACCCAGGACCTGGTGCTCGCGGGAACCGAGACCGGCCACCTGGTGCTCCAGCCTCAGTCCACCTCTACCTGAATCTCGGGTTCAGACCAGAACAAAGGGCGCCCCACATGCGGGGCGCCCTCTTTTATGTGCTGTCCGGGTCAGCTGGTTGTGGCCAATGTGAGTGTGCCGTTGCGGCTCTGGAAATGACCCTGCTCAGTGGCCCAGGCAGCCAGGGCCAGAATGCGTTCCCGCTGCTCTGCCGTCACCCGGCGGAACCCCAGAACCCTCAGGGTGCCTTCAGGCAGCTCCTCCGCTGTGATGCCAATTGCACGTTCCACCACGCGCGTCATCGCGCACAGCAGCTCATGGTTGCTGACATAGTCCAGCTTCTGTTCAGCAGACGGCCGGTGCTCCCGGCTCCGGGCCACCCAGAGCTGTGCCTCCGACGTGGCCAGGAAAGGGGCGTCAACCATCAGGCGCCCGTCCTGGGTTCCCACCATCACGGCCCGCTGGAAGGCGTCACGGATGCGGTTGCCCATACGGGTGACGCCCGCCACGTGCATCAGCCGGCGCAGGGCGAGGTCCTCGTGAATGGGCCCTTCCTGCGTCACCACCTCAACTAGGGCCTGCGCCAGCCGGTGGCTTGGAATCAGGTGAAAGTCAAACCCCGATGAGTCGATCGCCACGCGCGCTTCGACATAGGGATCAGCGGCAATGCCCTGCATGACGGAGGGCGCTCCGCCAAGGGTCTGGCCCACCGAGGCGAAATCCAGGTTCTGGGTACTGGCGCTCACATCACTGAACCAAGCCGTCTCCTCACTAGGAGGGGCGTCAAACAGGTCTGTGAGGTCGTCTGCCGGCACTTCGGGGGCTCCCAGCACAGCCACTTCCTCCTCGGCGGCTGGTTCCTCAGCCTGATCCGCGTGCAGCACGGCCCACTCCACGGCCGCCAGCAGCGCCTGCTCTCCGCGCTGCGGATCACGGAACCAGTCAACGCTCCAGATGCGGTGAATCCGCCAGCCGAACACGCGCAGCACGTCCTCACGCAGGCGGTCACGGTCACGGACGCTGCGCGCGCGGTGGTAGGCAGGACCGTCAAATTCCACGCCCAGGACGTACCGACCCGGCCGGTCCGGATGCTCGACGGCCAGCTCAATGCGCGAGGCGCTGGTGCCGACCTGCTCATGCACGGTGTAACCGGCCCGGCGCAGGACCTGCGCGACCTGTCCGGGCAACCCACCCGCCTGGCCGGTGACGCCTGTGGCTCCAGAGCCCGTGGTGGCCGACACGCAGCGTTCCAGGAACGCTTTGAAGGCGTGCAGGCCCCGGTGAGACTCAGAGGCGTCCAGGCCTGTGACCGCTTCAGGCAGGAAGTTGGCGAAGACTTCGATCCGCAGCCGGGCCCGGGTAATCAGGACGTTCAGGCGCCGCCAGCCGTCAGCGGTTCCCAGGGGCCCAAAGTTCCGGTAGAACTGTAGCCCTCCGCCGGCCTTGAGCGCGTAGCCGTACCCGACGCTGATCATGATGACGTCGCGCTCGTCCCCCTGGACGTTTTCGAGGTTTTTCACCACGAACCGCTCGTGGGCGTCCTCCCGGAAAAACTGCTGGGTCCGCTCGTCGAGCTGGGCCACCCGCTGGTCGATCAGGTTCTCGATCAAGGTCTGCTGGGCAGCGCTGAAGGTCACGACGGCCAGGCTTTCCTGCGGCCGTTGGCGGGCATGCCGCAGCACCGCCTCGACCACGGCTTCAGCTTCGCCCGGATTGTTGCGTTTTCCGCCGCGGCCAAACGGCGCGTGCTGCGGGTCCACATGGTGAAACTTCAGCCCCAGATGGTCCTGCTGGGCACTCGCGTTGGGGAAGGTCACGAGCTCGCCGTCGTAAAAGGCCTCGTTGGAGGTCTGGATCAGGGCTTCGTGCTGACTGCGGTAGTGCCAGGTCAGGCCCTGCTTGAACCCGGCGTACTGGGCCTCAAACAGGGCCAGCAGCGACTCGAGCCCCACGTCGTCGGCATCTTCATCCGCCTCTCCAGTGGCCTTGCCGAAGAAATTGGTGGGCCCCAGCTGCTTGAGGTCACCGACCACCACGGCCTGTCTGGCGCGCAGGAGCGCGCCCAGGGCGTCACTGGGCCGCACCTGCGAAGCCTCGTCAAAAATCACCACGTCGAACTCCAGCGTTCCCAGCGGAATAAAGCTGGCGATCGACAGTGGGCTCATCATGAAAACAGGTTTGATGGCCTGAATCGCCTGGCCCGCCTGTCGCAGCACGTCGCGGACAGGGAGCAGCCGCTTTTTCTTCGCAAACTCCCGTTGCAGGACCCCCACCTGACCCACGCTGCTGGGCTGCGGCAGCACCCGCAGGTAGGCCTGCTTGACGCGCTGGCGGTTGAGGGTAAACCGCTTGACGTCCAGTTCGCGAAATTGAGCGCGCTTGTCCGCGTGGCCCAGCGGCTCGAAGGTGGCCAGCGCCGGGCGCTGAGCAAAGGCCTGCTCGAGCAGCGCTTCATACCAGCCCAGTTGGGCGCTGGGCAGCAGCAGGGCTTCGGCGCGTGCCGGCGGCAGGGCCGGAAAGAACTCGAGCAAACTGGTCAGCCCGGCGGTCTGCAGTCGGGTGCTGAGCTGATTCCAGCTGACGATCAGCCGCAGCGCCTGAGGATCACGCGTCACATTCCGGCCCACCTCATGCAGGCGCTCCAGGGTCCACTGCGGGGCGTCCGGAAGGGAGGCCGCCTGCGTGAAGGTCTGCAGGGCATCCCTGAACGCCAGGTGGTGCGTGGTGAACTGCTGGCCCTGCTCTTCAAGGGCGGCGCGCAGGGCGGGTTGCCGGGAGAATTCACTCAGGACCGGGGCCCAGTGAGGATGGGACGTGCGCCGGTCGGCCAGCCACCGCGCGGTGGTGGCCAGCGCGGCCCAAGGCGTCTCCAGGCCGCGGGCCTGCGCGCCCAGCAGCGACTGATGCGTCTCGGCGGCGCTGTGCAGCGTCGTCTCTAGTGCCAGCAGCGCGTCCAGGGCAGGCAGCGGCGCGCCGCGTTGCCCACTCAGCAGGGAGGCGAGTGCCTGACGCCCTGCGCGGATGACCGGCCACTCGCCCTGGCGGGCGGCCGCTGTCCGGTCACTGTTCAGCCAGTCGATCAGGGCGAGCGCGGCCGGGTGATCAAGATCCTCAGCCACGGTCCAGCCCGACAGGGTGCCGGCCTGGGTCTGAAGGCGGCGGGTGAGCGACTGGTGGTCTTCGACCCGCTGAAGGACGGCCAATTGCTGGTCCAGGCCAAGCGGCTGCACCATCCAGCCCTGTACCTGCTTTTTCGCGTTGCGGACTGCGCCGTTGAAGATGCTCAGCAGCCCCCGGTTGGCGCTGAGCGTTTCGCGGAGGCTCTTGACGTTAGCGTCCAGCGCGGCGGGCTTGACCTGAGCCAGCAGGTTCTGGCGCAGCGCGGCGCGTTCGAGCCCGAGGTCCAGGACCTGCCGCAGGGGCATCTGGACCAGTGCCCAGGTCGTCGGCCGCTCCCAGGCCCCGCTGGCCGCCGGAAACAGGCCCTGGAAGCCCGTAAGGAGCTCAGTATGTTCGAGCTGGGCTTTCGCTGCCGCTTCGAACGGCGAACGCACCTCTGCCCAGCCGGCCTGGTCGGTGGTCAGGCCAGTCAGGTCCGGCGCGCTGAGCAGGTCCTGGAAGGCGGAGGCCAGGACGTCCAGGTCCGCCTGACGATCAAGCGGGCGCCCGGCCAGGACGTCCAGGCCCTGCAACGCTGGGCGCAGATCATCCAGCGACCGGACGAGTCCGGCCGCCGCCGCGTCGAGGCGGGCCCGGTCCTGGGGCAGCTCGCTGGCTTTCTGGCTGCCCCAGAGGGTCAGTGCCTGGGGCAGGCCGTGCTGCGCGACCCAGCGCGCGAGTTCCTGGGTGACCTGCTCCGCCTCGGCCCACTCCTGCATGGACCAGGTCGCCAGTCTGGCCGGGACGGCCGGGGCAGGGGAGGGCCGCGGCTCATCCCGGAGCCTGTCCTGGAGCTCCTGTAGCCGCCCCATCAGGTCATAGGGCGTCATGGTCAGCGGGCCCAGCGGCTCGTTGAGGGCTTCGGGAAGGGCGCGCAGGTGGTCGACCAGTGCGGCGAGGCGCCGGTCTTCCCCCGCGTCACTGACCTGCACCTGCCGCTCCTGGTACAGGGCCTGCTGCAGGGCGTCACGCAACACGGCCTTGCTGGCATTCTTGCTGTGCAGTGCGAGCACCGCGTGCTCAAGCCCCACGCGTTTGAGGCGGTCTTCCACGACGCTGAGGGCCGCTTCCTTTTCCGCCACGAACAGCACTTTCTTGTTCTGCGCGAGCAGGCCGGCAATCATGTTGGTGATGGTCTGGCTCTTGCCAGTGCCGGGCGGGCCCTGCAGCACCAGGTGACGGCCCTGCAGGACGTGTTCGATCGCCTGTGCCTGGGAGCTGTCGGCGTCCAGGACGTGCCAGACGTCTGGTCCGGTGGTGGCGGCGTCCGTGCTCAGGCTGTCGGGCAGCCGTTCATCGGACAGCTGGCCCGCCAAGAGCGGCGCCACCAGTGGGTGCTCGTAGGGCGTGACGTCCTGCGGCCAGCGTTCTGGCAGCAGGTCGTTGTACATCATGATCTTGGCGAACGAGAAAAACCCGAGCGCGATGGCCTCGTCGTCCACGGCCCATGGCGTACTGGTTGACGTGGTGGTCGCTGGAGCGAACCAGTCGGCTGTGTCAGCGCCGACGGTGGTCTGGCCCATTCTGGGTTTCAGGGCCTGGCGCACCGCCTGAAAGTACGCGCTGGGCGTCAGTTCGTCGGCTTCGCCCAGTTCTGGGACCGCCAGCCCCTGCTCACGGAGCTTGAGGTTGAGGGTGAAGTTCTCCGGCAGCTCCTCGCCGCTGTAGACCATCCGGAAGGGCTCGGCCCTGTTGCGGCGCTCGAGGTGGACCGGAATCATCAGCAAAGGCGCCAGACGGGGAGAGAAATCGTCAGTTGTTTTCTTATCCTCGTACCACCTTAGATGGCCGAGCGTCAGGTAAAGGCAGTGCACGCCCTGCTCTTCGAGAAATTCCTGGTTGGTCCGGTGAATCCCCAACAGACGTTTTTGCAGGTCCGCTTCGGTGAGCGGCACCTTGAGCACCACCTCGTTTTTGCGAATGGTCCCGCTGACGACCTCCTGCGGCAGGTCATCCTCGTCTTCCGGCAGGGCGTCGCGTGAACCCTGGAACACCACGGCCCGCATGTCGATGACCAGGGCGCGGTAGAGCTCATCGAGTCCCATGCCCTGCGCTTCCAGGCGTTTGGGCTTCAGTTTGCCCTTGGCGTCACGGGTCGGGAAATGCAGCGCGGGATTGCGCGTGCTGAGGTCGAGCAACTGGTCGCGGTGCCAGGCCAGGGCTTTCTCAATGCGGGCGTTGCGGTCCACCGTGACGGTCATGCGTGCTCCTGTTGAAGAAGGCGGAAAATACGCTCGCGGGACATCTCTGTCAGTCGGGCGAAGCCAAGGACCCGGGCCACCGCGTGGGGGCGTTCATGCACAGGCAGATGCTCCACCAGGCGGCCAGCGGCTTGCACCTCCTCGTCGCACACGAGGTCGAGGGTCCGGGTGGCCAGGGCGCTGCGGTCACGCACGGGTGGCGTGTCCAGGTCGGGTGGCCAGAGGAATTCACCGCGCAGACGCACCTGACCGGCCGCTTCGGCGGCTCCCAGGGCGCGGTCCAGGCTGGCGGCCAGTCGCGGCCCGACCTTGCCCAGGCCGTGCGCGGCGATCACGCGCCGGAAGGCTTCCTGACGGTGCACCGGACCCTCCGCCAGAACAACCAGACTCAGCAGGCCGGTCAACTCAGCAGTGGTGCGGCCCAGCACATCCGAGGTGGGCTGAGGGGGCAGGCGGCACTCGCGGTACGGGGCCACACCAGGAGCTGTGCTCCGGCCCGTCAGGCCACTGGGCGGTGAAGGCCAGCGGGGGGGCGGGGGCGTGGGGGGGGCCGTCCGGCTCGGCATGCCCGTTGAGGGCAGTCCACTGAGAAACCCGGCCGGAATTCCTGTGGAGATGGAAGGTGGAGGCGCAGGGACTTCGCGGCTGACAGCAGGAGGCACGGGTTCTGGCCTGGCCGGCGGCGGGCTCAGGTCCGGGACGGCCCGAAATTCGGTGGGGGCCAGCTGGAGCAGGCTGAATTGGTGCAGGCTGCCCAGGGCAATGCTGCGGCCGTCCGCATTGCTGCTGGTGGCGGTGCCTCGGCCGCCTGGAGGCGCGTGATGGGCAATGGCGTGGCCGGACTGCGCGTCCAGCAGGTACAGGCCGCCCCCCAGGGCCCCCAGCAGGCGGCCATTGGGGTTGTAGAACAGATGGGTGACCGGCGCCGGCGCCTGAAAACTCGCCAGTTCACGTCCGGTGGGCACGTCCCACACCAGTAGCCGGCGGCCGTGGGCAGTGCAGGCCCGCTGACCGTCGGCGCTCAGGGCCACAGCGGTGACTGCTTCACCCGCCAGGGTAAAGGTCCGGAGCACCTTCATGGTCTGGGTGCGCAGGACGGTGACGGCCTGGGTGTCGCGCACCAGCAGCAGGCGGCCGTCACTGGAGAACGCGAGGTCAAGGGGGGGATCCTCACGCCTGGTCAGAGCGGAGAGGGACAGGGTCTGGACGGCCGGCTCGCCCTCGGTCAGGGTGCACAGCAGGATCAGGCCCTGCCGGCCAGCCACGGCCACGCTGCGGCCATGGGCCGCCGCACTGACGGGGCGGTCCGGGAAGTTGACTGGTGGCCCCAGGGGCGTCCCGTTGAAGGCGTGCCGCTGCACCAGACCGTCCCGGGCCAGCCACAACCCACTGGCGGTGGCCGCGGCGGCGCGGACGCCCGCGACCTGGGCCAGTGGCTCGCCCGAGACCGAGTGCACCGCCCGCAGGTCACCGTCCGCGCTGAGAGACCACGCGACCTGAACAGGCCCCGCAAATCCCACCTGCACGACGGCGTCGGCGCGCAGGTCGATCTGCCGGAAGCCGGCGAATTTGGCCGAGAGGGCGGGCAGGGGCGCTGACGCCGTGCTCTCAGGGGCGCGCCAGACCTGGCCAGGGGCCGGGAGGTCGGCCTGCGGAGCCAGGGCAGCGGCGGCCCCCACAGCGCCCAGGAACTCCCCCAGGCCGTCCGGAGACCGGCGCATGGTGTCCATGAACGCTGCCAGGTCCTCGGCGAGACTGGGCGCGGCCGCCTCCATGGACCCGAACACCAGTTCCAGTCCGTCGTGGAAGAGCGGGAGGACCTCCAGGGCGCAGTTCAGGGCGTATTGCAGTTCATCCACGTGCTCGATGCGGGGCAGCTTGCCCTCGCGCCGGGCGTAGACGGCCAGCAGGGCCTGGGCCCACAGCCGCTGCCGCTCCACAGGGAGAAGTCGGCCCTGCTGCGCGGTGTGGATGGCCTGAGCGAAGGTCAGGGCGCCCAGGTCGTCGCGGCCCCGCTGCAGCAGATCGAGAAAGGCCTGCGCGCTGCCGGGCCGATCAGCGGGCCGGATGGCCAGCGCCTGCGTGATCGCGGTTCTCAGGCCGGGGGCGTAGGTCAGCGCCATCGGCGGCAGCGGCACGTCTTCATGGAGGCGAGCCACAGAGACAGGGGGCAGCTTGGCCGTGATGGCGAACAGGAGGGTGGCGGCCAGGGCGTACAGGTCGGTATAAGGCCCGAAGTTGCCGGTGTTCGCGTACTGCTCAATGGGAGCAAAGCCGTGGGTCAGGACGACAGACATTTCGGCGGACTGGCCGCCCGCGTACTCACGCGCCGCCCCAAAATCGATGAGCACCGGTGTGTCCGTGTCGGTGAGAAAGACGTTGTCTGGTTTGATGTCGCGGTGAAGCAGCCCGGCGTCATGAATGACAGCCAGCGCTTCAGCCAGCTGCCGGGCCATCCGGAACGCCTCGTCCGGCGTCAGGGCGCCCTGCGTTCGCAGGCGCTCCATCAGCGTGCGGCCCTGCAGGTGATCCATGACAATAAAGGCCGTGCCGTTTTCCTGAAAGACGTCCTGGACCCGCACCACGTACGGTGAATTGAACCGCGCCAGCGCCCGGGCTTCCGCGACAAAGCGGCCCATCATGCCCTCGAAGTGCTCCCGGCTCATGCCCGGCGGAGTGCGGATACTGTCACCCTGCCGGACGCTGCCTTGCGGGAACAGCTCCTTAATCACCACCAACCGCTCCAGAAGCCGGTCCTGAGCCAGGTACGTCACGCCGAATCCGCCCTGTCCCAACGTCTTGTTCAGGTGGTAGCGGCCTCCCTGCAGGTGGCCCACCCGCGCCATCGTGTCTGACACTCTTTACTCCCTTCCAGGGCACTCACGCTGTGCCTGACAACCGTAGTGAAGCCCACTTTGACAACGGGTTTCTAACAGAACGCCCACAAGACGAGGGTAAGGCCCAAGGGCGTCAGTGGTTGACGCTTAGGAAGATGAGCCCAGAGCAGACCGGACCCCCGTCCTTCGCAGACCATGCTGCGGATCAGGCGACGCCCCGTGAGCACCCTCGAGAGCTGAATGCCGCGATACGGGCCTCCCGTTTCTCGAGCCAATGAGCGGCGTCATTACCTGACGTTAACTCACTCTAAATTCATGCCGTTCTTACAGAAGCGGTGAAGTCCGCGTGGTCGCCGCCAAATATCTGCACTTCTCCTTTGATTACTGCCTGACCCCTGAGAGGCCTTAGCCATGCGAAAAAGAATCCGCCCATCACGTTGGCGCCCAAGTCTCCTGTGCGTGACCCTCCTGACGGCTGTCGTCCCGCCTCTCACCCCCGCCACTGCAGTGGGTACGGCCTCAGCCAGCGCCGTTGAGCAGACCGTTCAGGTGAGTGGGCAGGCCCTCATCACCGGCACGCCTGCGGCGGCCAGGCAGGCCGCGCTCAATGACGCGGTCCGCACCGCCATTGAGCAGGTCCTGGGGGCTTATATCAGCGCCTCAAGTACCCTGCGTAATACCGACGAGTTTGAGCAGCTTCAGCAGCGTCTGATCAAACGTGCTGACGGGTTTGGCCGTGTGGTGCAGGTCCTCAGTGAGAACCAGCAGGGTGGCACCTACACCGTGACGGTCCGCGTGGCCGTGGCGCGGCCCAGCCTGGAGCAGGAACTCAAGACCTTCCTGACTCAGAAAGGTGACCCCCGCATCCTGGTGGTGATTCCCGAGCAGGTGCTGCGCCGCGTTGTCCCTGATCCGGCGGCAGAAACGGAAGTGCAGCGCGCGCTGATCGCCGCGGGCTACCGCGTCGTGGATCTTACCCAGACTCAGCACAACACGGTGCGCGATACCCTGCGGGGCGGGTCCGTCTCCCCACAGGCGCGCAGTGAACTCGCCACCCGCTATCAGGCGGACCTGCTCGTCACCGGCGAGGCGTTTGCCGAGGAGTACGGCGCAGTTCTGGGTCAACGCGCCTACACTGCGCGCCTCGAACTCAAGGTGATTGACCTCGCTACGGGCCAGATCCTCTTCAGTGACGCGTTCACAGGTGCCGCCACAGCCGCCACCGACGCGGTGGCCGGAAAGAGTGCCTTGCAGAGCGTGGCGCAGATTGCCGCTCCAGCCCTACCGGCAGCGCTGCTTGGTTGGCTCAGTGGGAGTGGCAAAACGGCCGGGCGGACATTCACGGTGCGCTTTCAGAACGTCCCGAATTTCCGGGTTTTGAATGACACGCTGGCCACCCTGCGGGGGAGCGCTGGCGTACAGGCCGCGCTCAACCGTCAGTTTGACGCGGCGGGGGCACTTGCCGAAGTCGAGTACAGCGGTGCTCCCGAGGACCTCGCGCAGCTGCTCGAGGATCTTGGCCTCACCGTCACTGGCCTGAGTGCCGGCGAACTCACTGTCACCTTCCGTTAGGAGAGATTATGAAACGACTGTTGACCACCACGTTGCTGTTCGCTGGACTTGCGGCCGCGCAGGGCGCAGAGGCACCTGTGACCCCTCAGCAGTTCCTGAAGACCGAAGGCGTCCAGGCCACGTACACCGTTCAGAACGGCGACCTGAACCCCGCCGACGCTCTCCAGCTGATGCTGCAGTGTGCCCCACCCGTCTCGGCACCGTACGACTCTGACCTCGATGGCCGCAACGATACGCTGCGGGTCTACGGCTTCGCCATTGTCTCTGCGCAGGTGTACCAGGCGCGCGGCGTCACAGCGCTTGCGCCCGCCATACAGAAAGCGCAGCTGCGCGCCAACGGCGCGGCTGCCGAGTTCTTTGGTGGTCTGCGCACAGCTGTCGAACGCGCCCTGGACACCCGCAATACCACGGCCAGTGTGGTGGACGGCGGGGACCTCAAGCTTTCTGACCTCGCCGTCGAGACGGTGCGTGACAGCGTGTCAACCAGCGCGCAGGCCCTGCTGCGCGGCGGGCGCGTCACCGGACACCGCATCGTGAGTCTCGGGAACCAGGGTCTGTGCGTGGTGGCCCGCTACGAACTGCCCCTCGATCAGCGGGCCGGCGCACCGGGGGTCCCGCAGCCCACAGCGCCTGGGCCATCACCAGCACCCGTGCCCCGCTCTGGCGGTTTTCCCCCACCGCCGCCAGGCACCACTGGAGACTTTTAACCCTTTGTTCCTCTCCACCTCTCTCAAGGAGTTCACCATGACCACCCTGCGCCTGCTTGCCCTGACCATCGCCCTCGCCGCGCCTGTCGCCGCCCAGACCGCTCCAACGCAGGCTGCGCCTCCCGCCACTGTTGCGGGGGCCGCCGCTCTTCCCGATGGCCAGGTGAGCATCGCCGTCGGGATCTTCAAGTGCAAGGCGGCGAAGTGCTACAGCGACCTGGGGGACGGCGTGGCCGACGCCCTCACCACAGCGCTGCTGAACACTGGGAAATTCACCGTGTACGAGCGCGAGAACACCACGCAACTCACGGAGGAGGTGTTCTTCCAGGGCGGTACGGCGTTTGAAGGTGCGGAACTGTTGATTTTCGGATCGATCACGCAATACGAGCCCGAAGCGTCCGGGGGCGGACTGAGCTTCATGGGGCTGTCCATCGGGCAAAAGAGCAGCAGTATTGGCATGGACATCCGCATCGTAGACGCCAAAACCCGCCGTATCATTGGCGCCACGCAGGTGCAGGGCAGTGTCTCAGGCAACAGCTTCAGCATGGTCGGGCTGCTGCCAGTGAACATCGGCGCGAAAACCAGCCCGCAGATTGAGGCCGCGATCACTCAGATGCTGAACAATGCCGTGAAAGATCTGCTGCTAAAGATTCCGTCCAGCTACTACAAAGTTCAGTAAGGGGCGGCAATCTGGACCAGCGGGCTTTTACTCAGGAGTTGCACCTGCATAACAGCAGGAGAGCGCTCCCAGCCGGGAGACTCTGGGAGTGTCTACGTCACAGATTCCGGGGGAGCGCGTTCGCATTCTGGCAGATGCATTTCTGGCC